>CATLAS010000049.1 GCA_949878535.1 uncultured Eubacteriales bacterium
ATTTGTCATTCTGATTCGGGATGGGCATATATTTGATGCTGTCGCGGATGTTGGAAGCTGGCTGATTCTATTTGCCGGAATCGGCGTATATTTCCTTCAACCGACTGTGGGACTGATCCTGGCGGGACTGGGTGTTCTGATGCTGATTTGCACCCAAGGACGACACGAAAAAAATATCATTATGAAGTTTTTAAAGGGGATCATGAGCCTGTACGATATTGTGGGATATGTGTCTGATTTACTGTCCTATTCCAGAATTCTTGCCCTCAGCCTTGCATCCGCCGTGATTGCCAGCGTAATGAATCTGCTGAGTACGATGGGCGGTTTTACCGTTGGCGGAATCATTTTGTTTGTAATTGTGTTCCTGCTGGGGCATGTGATCAATTTCCTTGTCAATATCTTGGGCACATATGTGCATACCAGCCGGCTTCAGTATATTGAGTTTTTCGGTAAGTTCTATGAATCCGGCGGACGAGAATTTACTCCGTTGGAGCCAAAAAGCAAATACGTTCAGTTTAAATAACAAGCCCTATTCAATTAATGGATTATTATTGCGGCAAAAGTGCCGCGCAATACAATAATAAGGAGAAAAATCATGACATTCACGGAATTTTTAACAGCTATTTTTACAGGTCAGAATCTTGCGTTGCTTGGCGCTGCCCTTGCAGCAACGTTCGCATGTATCGGCAGTGCAAAAGGCGTTGGTATTGTAGGCGAGGCAGCTTCCGGTATGCTGGCGGACGATCCGTCTAAGTTCGGACAGGCGTTGCTTTTGCAGGCGCTTCCCGGTACACAGGGTATTTACGGTCTGGTAACTGCGTTTTTGATTCTTATGAAAATCGGTTTGTTTGGTGGAGATGTTGACCTTGAGTTTGCACAGGGCATGTATCTTTTGGCAGCAGCACTTCCTATTGCAATTGTAGGATATTTCTCCGGAATTGCACAGGGCAGGGTGGCAGCCGCGGGTGTTGGACTTGTATCCCGCAGAGATGGTCAGATTGTTAAGGCGATCACTTCTGCCGCACTGGTAGAAACCTACGCAATCTTTGCCCTTCTCGTATCTATGCTTCCCATTCTGTTCTTCAATCCATAAGGCGTTCCGCAAGAAAAATGCTTTTGTGCCGAATGGCGCAAATGTAGGGAAAGGCATAATTATAAAATGCAGAATTTAGATAAGATTTTAGATAAAATTCTTTCCGATGCCAGGGAAGAAGCAGAAAAAGTTTTGGATGCGGCGCGGCAGGAATGTGAGAAGATAGAAAAAGAATCCGATGCTCGTGTGCAGTCTGTGATTGAAGCTGCCCAGGCAAGAGCCGCCCGTGAGGAAGCGGCAGCAGCACAACGTGCCAATTCCACTGCCGATATGAAAAAACGGGAAATTTTGCTTGCTGCAAAGGTAGGTATTCTTTCCAAGGCTTTTTCAGAGGCGGAAAATTACTTATATGATCTGTCCCAGGAAGATTACTGCGTGTTTTTAGCACATCTTTTGGCAGATGCCGCTGTGGAGCGTCTGCAGACTGTTCAGCATTTGCAGGAACTGTATGGCGAAGAGGAAGTCTGCGACGGAGAATTTTTGCTGGAACTCAGTGAAAAAGACCGGGAACTGGGACCGCTTGTGATCAAAGCGGCGAAAACTTTTATGAAGCGGGTTTCTCCTGCATATGGCAAAACAAATTTTACACTTGCAGAAGAAAGCGCGCCCATCCGGGGCGGATTGATTTTGCGTTACGGGGACATTGCATCCAATTGCTCTGTGGAAACAGTAATAAACGGACTGCGGGAGCAAATGGAGGCAAGAATTGCAAATATTTTGTTCCCGCCGGAATCGGTCAGTGAGTGATTTATAAAAGCACCAAAGAAAGGAATGTGCAGTTATGATCCCTGATAATGAATATCTGTTTTCCTCCTCCTTTCTGCGGGCGGGTGAGGGAATAGGATCTGCCTCCAGCCGTACAGTACGGATGTTGGAGGCGTCTTCTGCCGAACAGTTGTATCAGACTGTTGCAGAAGTATTTCGAATTCCTATGCCGTCAGAAGGAAAAACAGTTTTTGACGCGGCGTTCAGTGATGCGGTGGAAAAAGTGCGCAGTGCTGTCCCCGATGCGTCTGTTTATGATCCGCTATTGTATAAATACGATTGCACAAATATGAAGTTGGCAATCAAATGCGCTGCCCAGGATATCCGGACATTTCGGGACTTTTACACCTGCGGCACAGTATCTGCAGCGCAGATGGAGGAAAATCTGCAAAAGGATACTGCGCTCGGACTCCCGCCTGCGATGGCGGAGGCAGCACAGAGCGCACGGCAGGAATATGCCAAGACGGGAGAAGCGCGCTGTATAGATTTATTGCTGGATCAGGCATGCTTTGCAGATATGGCTGATACGGCAAATGTGGGAAATGTGCCGCTGATTCAGAAAATCGTATGTATGCGAGCAGATTTTGCGAATATTCTTGCCTGCATGCGGATTCGCTCCAGCGGTGTTGCGGCTGATGCGGCACGTACTCTTATGGCTCGTGCTTATGTCCCTGGAGGACAGGCTGCTCTTTCTGTATTTGTGAATGATGAATCTGGATGTGCGGATATTGGGCAGATCAGCGAGACTTTGGGTGACTGTTATGTGCGTGACGCGGTACGACAGGCTGTCGCTGCAGCGGATATTGGCAAAACCCAAAAAATATTTGATGAAGCAGTGCTTGCAGCTTGTCAGCCTTATCGGTTTAAGCCGTTCGGGCCGGAGATTGCTGTGCGGTATTTGTTAATCCGGGAAGCAGAGGTAACAAACGGAAGAATCATCGCTTCCCGCTTCAGTGCAGGTACAGATGCTGATACAATCAGAGAAAGGCTGCGTGAGGTTGATGTATAAAATCGGGGTTGTAGGGCCAAGAAGTCAGGTGCTGTCTTTTATGGCGGCTGGGTTTACGGTTTATGATGCATCGGATGCCCGCGAGGCTTTGGCAGCACTGAAAAAAGGGAAAAGTGATGACTGTGCGATTCTTTATATAACGGCTGCCCTGGCTGGGGAAATAGAGGAAGAAATTGCACGTATGTCCGACAGTACGCTCCCTGCGATTGTTACGCTGCCGGATTCGGATAGTGGCTACGGTACGGCACAGTTGAAACGTGCGGTAGAGCGCGCGGTAGGCGCGGATATTATATTTAAAGATTAGAGACTGTGCATGTGTAAATCTATTTTTACACATGCAGAAATAGACGTGAGTGCATAGAAAGGCATGGTCGCAGGTATGACAGAAGGGAAAATTGTAAAAATTTCAGGTCCTCTTGTGATTGCAGAGGGAATGCGGGAAGCCAATATGTTTGACGTGGTTCATGTTGGTGAGCATCAGTTGATTGGTGAAATCATTGAAATGCATGGGGACAGAGCTTCTATTCAGGTATATGAAGAAACAGCGGGCCTTGGCAGAGGAGAGCGGGTTGTATCTACTGGCGCGCCTTTGTCCGTTGAACTTGGACCGGGAATCGTCACCAACATTTATGATGGCATCCAGCGCCCTTTGGAGAAGATGTGTGAGCAGTACGGCTCCAATATAACCCGCGGTGTATCTGTGCCTTCATTGGATCGGGAGAAAAAATGGAAATTTCATGCTGCGGTGAAAGCAGGTACGCAGGTAGCGCAGGGGGATATTCTTGGATATGTGGATGAAACCGAAGTGATCCGCCATAAAATTATGGTGCCGGTTGGCGTCCACGGAACGGTGCGGGAACTGTTTTCCGGGGAGTATACTGTAACGGATCAAATCGGCATATTGGATACGGAACAGGGCGAACATATACTTACACTCATGCAGAAGTGGCCCGTACGCCGTGCCCGCCCGTATCAAGAAAAATTACCGCCCAGAGAACCCATGGTAACAGGTCAGCGAATTATTGACACATTGTTTCCGATTGCTAAAGGCGGAACTGCATGTGTTCCGGGACCTTTTGGAAGCGGAAAAACAGTGGTGCAGCATCAGCTTGCCAAGTGGAGCAATGTGGATTTGGTAGTTTATATCGGGTGCGGTGAACGCGGCAACGAAATGACGGATGTGCTTGGCGAATTCCCGGAAATTATCGACCCGAGAAGTGGGGAATCTCTCATGAAGCGGACGGTTCTCATTGCGAACACCTCCGATATGCCGGTTGCGGCGCGGGAAGCGTCCATTTACACAGGTATTACCATTGCAGAGTATTACCGGGATATGGGCTATTCTGTAGCGGTCATTGCGGATTCCACCTCCCGTTGGGCGGAAGCGCTCCGCGAGATGTCTGGACGGTTGGAGGAAATGCCTGGCGATGAAGGATATCCTGCATATCTTACTTCTCGGCTTGCACAGTTCTATGAACGAGCAGGGGATGTAGTCTGCACCGGAAGCGACGGTCGCAGAGGTTCTCTTTCTGCAATCGGTGCTGTATCTCCTCAGGGAGGAGATATATCTGAACCGGTTTCTCAGGCAACACTGCGTATTGTAAAAGTGTTCTGGGGACTGGACGCAAGCCTTGCATACCGCCGCCATTTCCCGGCAATTAACTGGCTCAATTCCTATTCTCTGTATAAAGACCGTTTGGAAAGTTGGTTTTCAGAGAATATTCATCATAACTGGACGGAGCAAGCAGGCGAAATCGCACGGCTTCTTCAGGCAGAAGCAGAATTGGATGAGATTGTGAAGCTGGTTGGCATGGACGCCTTGTCTCCTGCAGATCGACTTACACTGGAGACAGCGCAAAGCATCCGGGAGGATTATTTGCAGCAGAACGCCTTTTCTGATACGGACGCTTATACACCCATGCAGCAGCAGTATGCATTAGCGTCTTTGATATTGTATTTTAAAGAAAAAGCCGCTGCAGCAATCGAACGCGGCGCTGATATACAAAAGATTTCTGAATTGCCTGTGCGGGAACGGATTGGGCGTGCCAAAGCGGCTGCATCAGATCAGTATGAGGAACAGTATGCACAGATCCGATTGGAGATCGACCGTCAGGTAGATGCTCTTGTACAAAGTGCGGAAGGGGGCGACGAAGAATGATTCGCGAATATAAAACCATTGAAGAAGTTGCCGGCCCGCTGATGCTGGTGAAAAAAGTAGATGGTGTAAAATATGATGAATTAGGTGAAATTGAACTGCCAGGCGGCGAGGTGCGCCGTTGCAGAGTTCTGGAAATAGACGGCTCCAATGTTTTGGTGCAGCTTTTTGAAAACGCTGCAGGCATCAATCTTGCAAATTCCAAAGTCCGTTTTTCTGGGCACGGTGTGCAGCTGCCTGTTTCTCGGGATATGCTTGGACGGGTGTTTTCTGGTATGGGCGAGCCGATCGATGGAGGTCCCAAAATTCTGCCCGAAGCAACGCCGGACGTAAATGGTTCCCCGATCAATCCGGCGGCAAGACGGTATCCGTCGGAATTTATTCAGACGGGAATTTCCACGATAGACGGATTGAATACGTTGGTGCGCGGACAGAAATTGCCGATCTTTTCCGGTTCTGGATTGCCCCACGCCAATCTGGCGGCGCAGATTGCCCGTCAGGCAAAGGTGCGCACCGGTGGCGTCACAGATGATACCAAATTTGCTGTAGTTTTTGCGGCGGTAGGTATTACATTTGAAGAAGCGGACTTCTTCATTTCCGACTTTAAGAAGACGGGTGCATTAGATCGTACCGTTATGTTTATGAATCTTGCGTCTGACCCGGCAATAGAACGAATTACCGCGCCCCGTATGGCGCTGACTGCGGCAGAATATCTTGCATATACCTGCGATATGCACGTTCTTGTTATCATTACCGATATAACAAACTATGCAGAAGCACTGCGTGAAGTGTCTGCTGCCCGTAAGGAAGTGCCGGGACGGCGCGGATATCCTGGGTATTTGTATACCGACCTTGCCACAATGTATGAGCGTGCGGGACGGAAAATGGGCAGTGAAGGTTCTATAACCATGATACCGATTCTGACCATGCCCGAGGATGATAAAACCCATCCGATTCCCGACCTTACCGGATATATTACAGAAGGACAGATTATTTTGTCCAGAGACATATATCGAAAGGGATATTTGCCGCCGGTGGATGTGCTGCCGTCTCTGTCTCGTTTGAAGGATAAGGGAATTGGAAAGGGGAAGACCCGTGAGGATCATGCAGACACTATGAACCAGTTGTTTTTCAGTTATGCACGGGGTAAGGATGCGAAAGAACTGATGGTGGTGCTAGGCGAAGCGGCGCTGACACCGGTGGAACGTCTGTATGCAAAATTCTCTGATGCATTTGAGGAGCAGTATATCAATCAGGGATTTTATGAGAACCGCACGATTGAGGAAACGTTGGATTTGGGGTGGTCGCTACTACGCATTTTACCGAGGAGTGAAATGAAGCGGATCAAACCTCAGCTTTTGGATAAATATTGGCCGATAGAGGAATAAACGGCAGCAGAAAGTCTGAAAGATGAGAGACTTCAGAACGTGAGGTTTGCTGCTTTCAGACACGATTTGTGTCTTGCGGCTCATGCAGTGCCGCATTTGCTGACAGCGAACCCGACGCAAATCCAGAGAAAGGGATGGTCATAACTATGGCGGAGATTAAAGTCAATCCCACCAGAATGGAACTGAAGAAG
>CATLAS010000050.1 GCA_949878535.1 uncultured Eubacteriales bacterium
GGTCTTGCGCAATCCATATTCCAGGTGGGCGGCAACCTCGGTACATCAACAGGCCCGCTGCTCGTGGCTCTGCTCGTAGCACCCTACGGACGCCATCACGTGATGTGGTTTCTCATCATATCGGCAATGCGCACAGGGGCTTCTGCGGGGGGATATACGTCAATAATACCGCCGCGCATGGCGAACTGCCCGGGACCTTCCACCAGTTCCACCCGGGTATAACCGCCGTTCACCAGTATTTCTGCCAGTCGTTCTGTGTCCAGCGGGCGTTCGGGATCCACCGTATAGGTAAGATGAATTAAATCTTCCGGCGGCACTGTGGTTTGAAGGATCGCTTCCACAGTTGCACAGACAGCAAAAGGCGTTTCGGAAAAAAGCAATGCAGACAGCACAAGAAGCCGCCCGCGCTCGTAGTCGCGGGAGGCGGTAGTATTGTGAAACTGATAGTCTCGCACTGGAAAGTGATATGCCGGGATTCCCTGTTCTGATAGGCGCATTGCTTCATCAGCGGCTGCACGGTCACTGGAATACAGCAGCAGCACTCTACGGGAAGCGGCAGTTTCATCTCCGGTCAGTGCGGAAAGAAACAGGGGCTGCGCCCCTTCACACAGTCCATTGACGCAGACCGGGCGGCGCACCGCCCTGCGGCGTGAGACAGCAAGCGCATCCACCAGTGCCGTATATTCCCGGCAGGAGCGGATCGCCGAAAGCAGCAAGGTTTGATTGTTCATGTTTATGGTAATGCCTTCCTTTGGTTTGTTATAGACGAAAGGTGTATATCTAATTTAAAAACAGACGTGTGGTGATTTGAAGATATTACAAATTGGCAGGGAAACAATCCCTCCGTCACAGCTTACGCTGTGCCACCTCCCTTTGCTGGGGGGAGGCTTGTAAACTTGAGCGATTCCTTCCTATGGAGCCGCTCAGCAGATATGCTTGCCACCTAGCAAAGGGAGCTGTCGCCAAGCAAAGCGATAGCGACTGAGGGATTGTCAAAAACAGATATTTGCATGATCTCTCTATTTTCAGATCTATTCCTATGTGTTCTTTTTATCATTTACTGTTCCTGGCTTCATCCCGTTGAAACGTCCCATAGCCTCTTCTGTTTTTCCATTCATAATTAAGGCAGCCGCGTCACAGCACGCAGTAAAACAAGGGGTCATTAGATCCAAATCCTCTTTTGAAAACTTCCCCAGCACCCAATCTGCCAGATCCCCATGCTTTTTTTCTCCAACACCGATACGGATTCTTGGAAAACGGTCGTCTCCCAGGTGATATATGATATCCTTCAATCCGTTGTGTCCGCCATCTGTTCCGCCAGCACGGATCCGCATCCGTCCGGGGGGGAGGTAAATATCATCTACCAGAACAATAATATTCTGTGCTGGTATTTTATAGAAGGCGGCCGCGTCCTGCACCGCTTCGCCGGAGCGATTCATAAACGTTTGCGGTTTCATGATCAGAATCCGATGTTCCTCTAATTGTGCAGGCGCGGTCATCGCATGAAACCGAACTCTGCTGCACTCTGTGCCAAGACGCTGCGCAATAAAATCCGCAGCGATAAATCCGGCGTTGTGCCGGGTGAGCGCATATTCCTCTCCCGGATTTCCCAGCCCCACAATCAGGTGCGTTGGCGGTCCCACAGTTTCGTTTTTATCTTTGGAAATTTGTTTGAAAAGCTCAAATATATCAGCCATGATTACAAAATCCTTTCATTTTCAGCACGCGCAAAACAAGCCCGCATCGCAAAGCCGCGGCGGGTAATTTTTGTCAGGGTAAAACCCATTATTGATCATCATTGTAATATTGTACATGAATATGCACACTTTTGCAATGAAAATTTGAAAGAAAGAATGAAATTTCGTGATTGTTTACATATTTCTTGTTGTAATTCTCTCTTGCAGAGGCTATAATCAAAGTGTCGTATTATACATTCATATAACGAAAAGCAAGATGTCCCCCGCTTCTATAGGCGGCAGGGTTCCTTTTACTTTTTCAGCAGTAGTACAAGCTGCTGAAATGTTAAATGACGGGGCGTTGCCCCTTATTGAACGAAAGGAGCAGTTATGTCTAAAAAGAAAAAGTCCGCAAAGAAAAAAGAAGAAACAGCGATCCCCGACGTTGCTCCCATAAAATCGGAGCAGGAACAGGGGACTGCTCCCGCGGCGGAAAATCCGGCGGAGGATCCCGGAATGATTCCGGCGCCGGATGTGGCAATTCCCTATGACAAAAACTTTACATTTGAAGATTTCACCCAGTCGGTAGACACGCTCACTGCGGAGGAACTTATGGTAAAAAAAGATACCGTACAGGACGGCGAAAACAAAGCCGTTCCAGGAAAGAGAAGCAAAGCATCAAATATTCTGCAGCTTGCATTGCTTTTTATATTTGGATCTGTTCTTGTAGTCAGTCTTGTTATGCTGGGGCAAAACATATGGGGTAAAATAGAGGGCGGTCAGATTTATAACGACGCCTCGGATAATTTTAACCTTTTCATTCCCGGACAGACAAATACAACCGGGGCATATCCCTGGAACAATACGCTGACCTGTTTTTCCGGCGATGCAGCGCTCCAATCCCTTTTTGACAGAATCAATTCTGGAAGGGGAGACGGGAATACGGGCGGTACTTCCGCATATGATCAGCAGCTGGAGCAGATGCGCGCTAGTCTCACCTCCCTGCGTGAAATCAACAGTGATGTGTTCGGATGGATTTATGTAGAGGGCACGAAGATCAACTATCCTATTCTTCTGGGAACAGACAACGATTATTATTTGGATCATTCCTACAATAATAACTACTTGCCTATCGGATCTATTTTTCTGGACTATACCACAAAAAATCCGATCACCGAAAATTACAACACAGTTATTTACGGGCATAATGTGGCAGCAGGCAATATGATGTTCCATGATATGACGAAATTCCTGAATGAGGATTTCTTCCGCAGTGCCAAAATTTATATTTATACGATGGAAGGGGTATATATATATCAGCCTGTGTCTGTTTACCAAACAACGGCTGAATATCAGTATTTCCGTACAGAGTTTGGTTCAGAGGCTTCCTTCCTTGAATTTGCAAGTGAAGTAGTGTCCAATTCCAAATTTGCATCAGACGCTGTTCTGTCAGCGGGTGATACGATGATTACCCTTTCCACCTGCACCAACGGTGCTGCAAACGGCAGATATGCACTCCATGCAAAACTGGTGGAGACGATAAGCTGATGACGGATATACATGAAATTTTAATATGTCCCCTGTGTGGCGCACCACTTGCCCGACAGGAAGGCAGTTTCTTTTGCACTGGAGTGCGCAGACACTGTTATGATATTGCCGCATCCGGTTATGTAAACCTGCTTCCACCCGGAAAAAAGAACAATGCTCGGGCGGGAGACGATAAGGATATGCTCCGCAGCCGCAGCCGGTTCCTTTTCGGAGGATGGTACGATGCTGTGTCCGATACAGCTGCCCGGATGGGGTGTCAGGTTATCGGAAACAGAAATGCAATCACCTTTGCGGATGCGGGCAGCGGCGAGGGGTATCATACCTGCCGGATTGCACAATGGTTTCAGGAGAAGGGTATATCCTGCACTGGCGTAGGGATTGACGCTGCGAAAAGCGGCGCACAGGCAGGTGCTAAGCTTGCACGGGTAAGAGGACTTGACACGGTGCAGTTTGTTGCCGGCAATATATTTGCATTGCCTATGGCAGATGAAAGCGCCGATTTGGTATACAGCATTTTTGCACCGATACCCGGGGAGCAGGCGGCGCGGATTTTGAAGAAAGACGGCGCGCTGGTTGTAGTATCCGCGGGGCGGGAGCATCTGTGGGAGATGCGCTGTACGTTGTATGGACAACCCCGCATCAGCGAGGGGGTTCAGATGCCTGCCGGCTTTACAGTGGCAGAGCGGGAAACGTTGTCTTACGAAATAAATTTGCCGGATCAGGAGACGATTGCCGCACTGTTTACAATGACGCCTTTTTATTATCGCTGCCCCCGAGAGGGGCGGGAGAAACTGCTGGCACTGGACAAGCTTACGGTGAAGGTTGAAGTGGATTTCACCGTATTGGTTTTGGATGAAGCTTAGAAAAAGGTACAGAACATTCCCTGTGCTTTGCATATAATTTTAGTTAAATTTGTAAGCCTCTTTTATTAAAAGGAGATGGCATGCCCAAGCGCAGCGATGCTGGCGGAGGGATTGTAAAGGAATTACTGTCGATATGCAGATGCTGTAAAATGAAGTAGGACAATCCCTCACCCGCTGTGCGGGAGCCTTATGAAATTTGCGTTTCTCTATGAAAGCACATCCATTCCGAATTCAAACTATAAATCAAAGGCATGGTATTTCTATGAAAATTTCCGTTTGTATTCCTATGTATAACGAACATGCAATCTGCGCCGCCACTGCGCGCACCCTTTGCCGCGCCATGACGGTTTACTGCATGCGTCAGGGATACGACTGGGAAATTATTTTTTGTGACGACGGTTCTACAGATGGCAGCTTGGAGCTTTTGCAAAATGCAGTACAGAATGAAGGTATGAACAGGGTACGGTGTATCGGATATAAACAAAATCGCGGAAAAGGTGCGGCGGTGCGTACTGCGGTACTTGCTTCCCAAGGGGATGTGGTTTTGTATACGGACTGTGATCTGGCATATGGTACCGATATAATTGAGTTGGGAGCAGAAAAGGTTCTTGAGGGGAATCCATTTGTTTTGGGATCCCGCAATTTGGATTCCAACGGATATGCAGGATATACTATGCTGCGGCGGATGGCATCTAAACTGTACATCAAAGTCATCGCCGTTTGCGCTGGCTTTCGCCTGACCGATTCACAGTGTGGGTTTAAATGCTTTGATGGAGATACGGCACGAAAAATATTTTCTCTCTGTACGATTGATGGATTTGCATTTGATCTGGAAGCAATCAAAGTTGCTCAGAAACTGGAAATTCCACTGACTGAAATTCCAGTGCACATTATCAATCACCGGGACTCTAAGATTAACATTGTGCGGGATGCTGTGCACATGCTTGGAGACATTCGTAAAATAAAAAAACGGATTCGCAGGTTATAGGTGCTGAAATGAGTTGTGTCGTTTTTATTCAGCAGCAGTGCTTGCAATCTCTCCATCATGCCTAACGGCATGCCTCCCCCTTTGCTGGGGGAGCTTTTTTTATCCGCCATGGGAGAAAGTTCTCCAAAAAATCGTTACAATAACGGCGGCAGGATTTTAAATTTTGGCAGACAATCTTAGGTATGTCGCGAACCGGCGCGGCTGTTTTCATATTCCTGCTAATATATATTGCTGCAAAAGCGGCAGGGAGGAAGTATGAAGGAAATTACATACAGAATAAATTTAGATGTGCAGCAGGGTGGAATACAGCAGACACTTGCGGGATTCCGTGCGGGTGATAGCCTGTCCAGAACTGTATGCATTCATTTAGTAGAGCGTGGATCTGCATATCAGGTGCCGGCTGACTGCACCGTTACTTTATATGCAGAGAAGCCGGACGGAACTGTTTCGTACAGCATGTGCACAGTAGAAAACGGTTATTTGCAGCACACTTTTACATCGGGAGAGTTGGCTGTTCCAGGCGAAGTGATATGCGAGGTGCGGATTCTTTCAGGAGGCAGCGATCCTGTAGTTGTATCCTGTCCTCAGTTCACAGTTATTGTAGAGGATGTATTGCACAGCGATACGGCAATTGAATCAACAAATGAATACACGGCACTGACAGAGATGGCGGCAGGACTGGAAGGGAAAAAGGAAGCGGCAAAGGCAGCGGCAGCGGCTGCAAATACAGCCGCAGCATCTGCCACTGCGGCAGCAGAGGACGCGGCAGAAGCAGCAGAGTTTGCAAGGCTGTCGGGTATGGTAAATGCACAGGCAATACAGCAGCACAGTGCCGACACGGATGTACATGTTACTGCAGAATTAAAAAACAAGCTCTCCGGCATAGAGCCAGGAGCAAACAAATATGAGCATCCGGAGCACCCGGCAAAAAGCACTGGGATGTATAAGGTAACGGTGGACGGGTATGGGCATGTGTCCTATACAACACCGGTTACAAAGGAAGATATTGTGGCGTTGGGAATATCGGCAGAAGGCAAAACGTACACGGAAGCAACTCCCACTACATCAGGATTGATGAGCAAAGAGGACAAAGCAAAGCTGGATCAGTATGGGGACGTGTACTTCCAGCCGGCACAAACGGTAAAGATATATAATGCGGGGACGGACGGAGCACCCTCGCAGACAGGAGAAGATCTGTACTTTGACGAAACAGAAGGATTTTTGAATCTTTACGGGGGAGAAGGGGTTACCCTGTCGGAATATACTGACCCGTCCAATGTCAGCCGGAGAGGAATTAGGATCCAGGGGGCTGCCATTCCCGGAGAAAAAGGAGAAAAAGGGGAGCAGGGGAAAAGCGCATACGATCTGTATGTGGAAAACGGAGGAACACTGACCCAGCCCCAGTGGCTGGCAAGCCTTGCCCAGACACGGCCGGAGTTTGCAGATGATATAACAGGATGTACGGACACATCCAAGGTGTATGTCCTGCCGGATGGATATA
>CATLAS010000051.1 GCA_949878535.1 uncultured Eubacteriales bacterium
AGTTCCACATAAGCATATCTGAATGAACGGCCGTGCTCCCTGAGGTAAGCCGTAAATTGATTATGTCGCCTCTGTTTTTCAAAGCATCCATAGGACAGTCAGTTACACGCAATATATTTCCATACCGGCGCATTCCGGGACCAATATAGGAATGTCTGAACTCTATAAGAATATCCTGCTTGATCGCTCGTACCTTGCGGGTTATTTCCTCCATAAGCATATCAATTGCTGTTTCAAGGGATTCCGTGTCTCTTTCAGGATCGGGCAGTCTGGATGTATCTGTAAGATAAAATGAATCCAAAAAGTCAAGCTTTAGTCCGTCCAGATCCCATTCCAAAACAGCCTTTTCATATATATTGGTAAGATATTCCCGAATCTGCTTATATCTGGGATCAAAAATAAATACAGTTTCATTTGAAGACGGTCCATTCAGCAGCATATGAGAAAACTTGCTGTAAGACTTTGAATAGATCCCCGTATACGGTACGGAAAACCACAAAATGACTTTCATGTCAAGTGCGTGTATTTGGTCGACAAGTTCTCGCATATCTCTTATTTTGTTCTTTGAAACATTCCAGTCTCCGCAATATGCATATCCCCGATTACTGTCGTCTGTCTGCCATCCATCGTCAATAATAACGCTTTTCATACCGAGGAGCTTTGCCTGTTTGCACTCCTTTATGATTTCGTCAGTAGAAAGATTCTGATGGAAGCTATACCATAGTGAATCTAATGGCAGCAGGGCAGCGTCGGGAACGTACGCGGCTTTGTATCCGCATGCGTTCTCCCACCAGTCCACCGCATCACGTATACTGTCTTCATAGGCAATGTCCCGCGTATCAAGCCTCAATACTACAGAATACTCACGGATTGGCGAAGTGCCATCCTGCGCAAAAATTTCTACTATACATTCAACTGCCGCCTTCTCCTCACAAATTCCTGTAGAAATTTTAATCGGAGTAACCGGATCGGAAATTGCTATGCACAGCCGGTTCTTTCCTTGGGATGAAATAAGCGTATGCAGCGGCGCGCCGGAATGGAGCTTTGAATCTGTCTGCATTTTATTCCAGTCAGGATTTATGCTTCTTTCTGTTCGTATCACCGGACTCCATGTAGAGTATACATCGTCTGCTTGAAACATCCATTGCAATTTCAGCGGCTGGGGTATTGTGGGGCGGGAAAATTTCACTGAAATTGTTTTATACTCAATTCCTGCAATATGATTCTCAGAAATATTTACGGTCGCGTCATTCGATGTATTCACGATAATTTCCATAATTAAAACTCTTTCTTCAATTTGAAATGGGGTCCGATTCCATCAGAGATTTTCTACCTGCTAAGTCAGGGATTTTCTGGCGAGCAGCAGACGAAGAGCGGTAATGTCTGCAGGTGTAATACGTCCATTTCCATCTACATCACTTGCTGCTATATTGACAGATGTATCCGGGGGGAGCTTGCCGGCAATATATAGGCGCAGCAGTGTGACGTCTGCCGGGGTGATTCTGCCATCGCCATTTGCGTCACCAATTTTTACAGCGGGCGCACCGCACACAGTACATGTACCATTTACAAAGGTATGTCCGGTGGCGGGAATGGGTTCAGCATAGGTATGCCCGCACAGCTTGCAGGTGTAAATATTGCTTCCATCGTGTGTGCAGTCTGCGGGAGTGGCGGAGCATTCGTATTCATGTGTGCAGTTGGAACGTTCGAGGGCATCGCCAAGGGCTTTGCGGACGTTGTAATATTCTTCTGCATCTGTAGAATAATGTACCATTCCAGTTGTGAGCCGGTCAATCAAAGGATCTGTACCGGCTGTGCCGGAAACTTCCCGCATCATGGTAAGCATTTGATAATCTTCAATACCGTCTCGCATGGCCTCCATTCGAAGACTGCCCACAGGACCATCCAGACCGTATTTTGTACCTGGATACAGCAGGATAGACTCGCCGTGTGCATTGGGATATGCGGCGTTCGATACGTTGTTTTCATAGGGATCTGCTGTGTCGCCAAGCCAGAAATTTACGAAATTATAGAGGAATCCTTCTACATTGTTGTCAAATTGCTGCCAGAACAAAATCCGCTGTGCGGTTCCATCTGTCTGCATGTAATAGTTAATATATGGTGCTTCTACATCCCATGAAATGAACCACCAAACCTTTTGTCCGTTTTTCTGCTTTTCTGCCATGCGCTCACGGAAAGTACCGTATACAGCATCCCATTTTTCCGGCTGCATGATTTTTGCGCCTGGAACGCTCAATTCCTCCTTGCCGGTGTAAGCAAAGGTTTTAGAGCACCACAGATTTACAAAATCACTGTAATATTCGATTTGGTCGATTGTGTCTCCGGATTCCGTTGGATAGTCAATATCGTTGATATATGTAGAAATAAACCAGAAGGGGGCCGCTGTGTAATCGGGAGCATAGGGGGACACTGCATTTGCGATTTTATTATAATGGGTTTTCAGCGCATCCAAGTCTGCGGGCTTTGCTGCATCGACTACATTGCTGAAATAGTAAGCTTTGTTGAACCGTTTTTCTCCATTTTCCTCATCGTTAAAAAAACCAGTGAAAAGTCTGCGCATGATAGATGTATTTTCAATTGGATATTGAAAAGAGGTAACACGGGGGTTGTCCATGTATTCCAGTGCTTCCTGGTGAGATAGAGTATATGGCAGAGTATATGCACAGATTCGGTTTTCCAGCATGTAATCGTAATACACTTTATAAAGCTCTGTACTAGATAGGGAAGTATCTTTATGGGCGCGGGTGAGATAGCCCAAATCCAAGTTTATGCTTGTAGCACAGGCAGTTTCTTCGGACAGGGCAAAATCCCATACGTAGGCAAATACAGTCACTTTTTTTACTTCCTGTCCGGCGCTGTTGTGAATAGTAAGTGTACCGGAGTACCAGCCGGCAGGGGTATCCGCTGTGGTTTTCAGTTTTATCAGAAATGCCTGGGATTTTCCGGCATTCAAATCAAACGCGCCATATGCGGATAGGGGCGGGATTGCATCCGGAACCATTCCATAGGTTCCACAGTCGTGATAATATTGAATAAACAACTCGCTGCTGACAGCGTCTCCGCTTTCGTTGGTCAACGGTGTTACGCTTGCCTGCATTCCTGTCTTGTCCGCATCAGCGCACAGTACAAACTGAATATCTTCTATTTCATTTTTCGCCATATAAGCGGCAAAGGTATTCATACCACTGCTTTGCGTATCAGAATTGTTGATTTTTCGGCTGCTGTAGTCAAACCACAGCCGAATCGTGCTGTCTTCATATTTTGCCGGTGTCGGCGTATAGGAAACGGTGGGGTCATTTGCAGCTGAACCTGCTGTGGCAGCACACAGAATCATGGGAGCGATCATCAGAATCGCAAGTATACATGAAATTGTTTTCTTCATTTCCAAATGGATCCTTTCTGTATATTTATGTATAAAGTATATACAAAATATGAAAGGAAGTCAACCGGAAATTTGTAAGTTATTTCATATCCGGGAAAGCGTTTCCACAAGACTTTCGCAGTAGGTTCGCGCGTCAAAAGGATCCAGCGGTGTGTCTTTTTTCAGGTAAAGTGGATGGTGAGGATGCCCCCGCTTTTTTGAGCGTGCGCCGGCGGTGTACCAGCGGGCATTATATTTTTCCCCCAATTCGATCATGTCCAGAACACACTGTGGAAGATAGGTGCGCATTTCAATTACTGTTCCCCATGCTGCCCAGATGGACGGGGGAACGGCGCACAGCTGCAATACATACTCCAGTGCCTTCAAATTTTCCCGGTGAAGATACAGATTGCAGTCCCGCTCCATATCCTCTGGCGCAGTGGCACGCTGGGCGTATACGTTGAACATAATAAAGCTGTCATATCCGTTGAAATCAGCAATACGCTGTACGCTTTTCAGCGTATTATCCAAATGATCCGGCTCGGCCGTAGAAGGATTCACACCGATGGCGATCAGGGGATTTTTGCCGGTGGTGCCTAAAATATATCGGTATTCTGTATAAAAATCTGGTACGTACAGCCATGCGTCCGGGTTATATCCGGTATATGTACGATGGGACATGGCGTCTGCAAAAGAGAGTACACCGATTTTGTTGGTTGTAGATTTTGGAATGTGCATTGGCCTTTCCTTTCTGCCACTTACGGCTGCAAAATCATATCAGCCAGTTCTCGGGCACTGTCTGCAAAGCGCGTTGCCCCGGCTGCTGCCAGTTCCTCACGGCTGCGGAATCCCCATGTTATAAAAATACCCTCTACTTTGGCATTCATGGCAGTCATAACATCCACATCCGAGTCTCCTACATACAGTGGTCGGCGGCAATTTAGCAAGCGAACCGCCTCCAGAAGAGAACTGGGATCCGGCTTACGGGGGACACCCTCTCTGTCGCCAATAGCCAATGTGATTTTACCGGGAAAATACTGTTTTGCCAATTTTTTAACAGCAAAGTCTGCTTTGTTGGACACAATTGCTGTAGGAATGTTCTGAGATCGCAGCGTGGTGAGTAAGTCGGATATACCGTCATATGGTTCTGTATGGTTTTCGCAGTTTTCTTTATAGTGTTTGATAAAGCATTGATGTACGGAATGGATGACTGCTTCATCTGTGATGGGGGCAACGGAACGGGTGATCAGCATCAAAACACCGTTGCCGATAAATCTGCGCACTTCTTCCAGAGTGCGTCCGGGAAGCCCGGCGTCGGCAAGGGCGAAGTTTACGCTGGCAGCCAAGTCTTCCAGCGTATTCAAAAGGGTTCCGTCTAAATCAAAAATAACTGCGTCGTAGTTCATATGCTTTTTACCTTTCTGTAGGTGCCTTGACAGTTTTTCTGCTGTACTGTATACTAAAAAAAAAGAAAATAAGAGGCGTGTATGGAAGAACGGGACAGAGAACGGGATTTATATTTTATGGCGGCTGCTTTGGAAGAAGCCGCTGCGTGTGCAAAGAGAGGGGAAGTACCGGTAGGTGCGGTGATTGTGCGGGAGAATAAAATCCTTGTTCGCTGTGGTAACGGCAGAGAACAGGAACGGGATGCCACGGCACATGCAGAACTGTCCGCGATCCGGGCAGCCTGCAAACACTTGGGTGGTTGGCATCTGACTGGCTGCGAATTGTTTGTAACTCTGGAGCCGTGCCCCATGTGTGCGGGTGCCATTGTAAATGCAAGGATCCCTTCCGTTATAATTGGCGCTGGGGACCCCAAAGCAGGCGCTTTCGGCGGCATGATTGATTTTAACGGTCTTCCTTTGAATCATAAGCCTGCCATTACCTTTGGGGTAATGGAGGCGGAGTGTGCCGCAGTGCTCACTGCATTTTTCAGGCAGCGTCGTGTCGCAGGTCCCAGATGGAAGAAAAAATCGGTATAGGATATTTTCGTAAGGAAGTGTAGCACAAATCTTTTATAGGTTCCCCCAGTGCAGAGATCCTCACTTCAAAACTATGCCTCCCTTGTGCAAAGGAAGGTGGCTCGCTGTAAGCGAGTCGAAGGGATTGTCTGTAGCAGTCTGATGATTTTTTGATTCTGCAAAATGAAAGAATGACAATCCCTCACCCGCTTCGCGGGAGCACCCTAGGATCCGCTACGCGGCTCCAGCACAAGGGAGCCTTAATAAAGTTTGTGCTACGCTGACGGCTCTCTTTGCGGGGATAACCTTATTGATATGCTCCTTTTGGAACTTGCATAGGGATCTTTATATGGGAGAGAATAGAGCTATTGTGTGCAGCTTATTTTTTTGAACCGCACCGTTCCGCTGCGGCCATAATTCCAAGCCGTGCGCTTTCGTAGGTAAGCCCGCCCTGCAAAAATGCCAGATAAGGCGGACGCATGGGTCCATCGGCAGATAATTCGATAGAGGATCCACCCACGAACGCACCTGCTGCCATAACAACGGGATCGTCATATCCGGGCATATCCCAGGGCTCCGGCGAAACATATGCATCCACTGGAGAAGCGGATTGAATCCCCCTGCAAAATTCTACTAACGCTTCGCCTTGTTCCAGTTGTACTGTTTGGATAATATCACTCCGGCGGTCAAATGGAGCGGGATTTACAGTATATCCCAGATGCTGGAACATGTAAGCGGCCAGATGTGCTGTTCGCAGCGCTTGTGCGGTAGTGTGGGGTGCGTAAAACAATCCGCGCAGCAGATTCCGGTTTTGCCCCAGAGACGCACCGACTTCCAGTCCCACGCCGGGGCATGTGAGCCGGTTGGCTGCAAGTTCCACTGCGTTCTGTGTTCCTACGAGATAACCGCCGCAGTCTGCCAGTCCGCCGCCAGGGTTTTTGATCAAGGAACCGATCATTAAATCTACCCCGCAGGCGCAGGGTTCTTTCTCTTCAGTGAATTCTCCATAGCAGTTGTCCAAGACTACATACGGATTCCAGGCGGCGTTTTGCTTGACAAACGCCGCTGTTTTTCTGATCTCATCAACGGTGAGCGTTTTCCGGTTCTGATAGCCTTTGGAGCGCTGCAGAAATACAACACGGATTTTATCTTTATACTGATCTAATGCGGCACCCACGGCAGTCAGGTCAATGCCGCCGTCGGAACCGAGCTCTACC
>CATLAS010000052.1 GCA_949878535.1 uncultured Eubacteriales bacterium
ATTTGGTATTATGTAACTCTGAAGGGGAGAAAAGCGGCGGGGCTTCTCCTGCGCGGAATCTTACCGTTATTTTTGATTACCGTAATCATCAATCCTGCCTTCAGTCATGCGGGGCAAACCCGGCTGTGCTATCTGCCCACCGGAAATCCTTTGACGCTGGAAAGTATCCTGTACGGCTGCGCCGCAGGAATGATGCTCGCCGCTGTTCTGTTGTGGTTCGCTTGCTTTTCGGAAGTGATTACATCGGACAAGTTTGTGTATCTATTTGGGCGCATCATTCCTGCAATGTCTCTGGTTCTGAGTATGACGCTGCGGTTCATCCCCCGCTTTAAAGCACAGTTTGATCATGTGCGGGAGGTGCAGGCGGCATTCGGCAGGGATACGTCAAACGGTCCGCTTTTAAAGCGGATTAGAAATGCGGTAGCTTGCTTTTCTATTGTGGTTACATGGAGCATGGAAAATGCACTGGAAACGGCGGACAGCATGAAAAGCCGGGGCTACGGCACTGCCCGCCGGACAGCGTATTCCATTTACCGATTCGAGGAACGGGATAAAACAGCTTTGTGTTTTCTGATATTCTGCGGGTTGTTTCTCCTTTGCGGCGGCATTTCAGGAAATCTCTATTGGCGGTATTTTCCAAGCATACGGGGAACGCTTACCCAGCCAATTACAGTATTGTTGGAATTTGTTTATCTGATTCTATGCACCATGCCTGTATATATTGACAGAAAGGAGGCGGCAATATGGAGAAAATCCTTACAGTCGAACAGTTAAGCTTTACGTACCCGGATCAAAAGACGGCAGCTTTGTATAATGTAAATCTGGCTGTCCGTCGGGGGGAATTCTTTGTGCTTTGTGGATATTCCGGCAGCGGAAAATCTACACTGCTCCGGCACCTGAAGCCAGCACTCAAACCACATGGCACATGCAGCGGAACTGTTTATTATAACGGCACTCCGCTGGAAGAACTGGACGTGCAGACTGCCGCATCCAAAATCGGATTTGTCCTTCAATCGCCGGAGCATCAGATCGTTACAGACAAGGTGTGGCATGAGCTTGCTTTCGGGTTGGAAAGTCTTGGATTGGATACACCCACCATCCGCAGAAGAACTGCGGAAATGGCGGCTTTTTTTGGGATAGAAAATTGGTATTACAAAAATGTGACTGACCTGTCGGGCGGACAAAAGCAGCTGCTCAGTCTTGCAAGCATCATGGCGATGCAGCCGGAGGTGCTCATTCTGGATGAGCCAACAGCCCAACTGGATCCTATTGCCGCATCGGAATTTTTAGCCACTCTTTATAAAATCAACCGGGAGCTTGGTACTACAGTCGTCCTGTCTGAGCACCGTCTGGAGGAAGCATTGGCATATGCTTCCCGAGCGGCAGTTATGGATCAGGGACGCATTTGTACGGTAGGTACGGTGGAAGAAGTCGGCGAATATCTGCGGCGGGAGAACAGCGCCATGTTTTCCGCCATGCCCGCTGCCATGCGGGTGTGGGGATCGGTAGATTGCGATCTCTCCTGTCCGGTTACGGTCAACGATGGCAGAGAGTTCTTACGGAGCTATACACAGACACACCCGCCGAAGCCTTTGGATACAACAAGCAATGACAGGGAATTTGG
Source organism: uncultured Eubacteriales bacterium (assembly GCA_949878535.1). Classification (GTDB taxonomy): domain Bacteria; phylum Bacillota; class Clostridia; order Oscillospirales; family CAG-272; genus Avispirillum. The sequence goes on from CATLAS010000052.1 coordinate 1,625, forward strand.
TGAGGAACGGGTGCACGTCCGTGAGGCTTGGTTCCGGTATGAAAAGGATTTGCCCGATACGGTGAAGGGGCTGGATTTATCTGCCCGTGCCGGAGAACTGCTGTGTATTTTAGGAGGCAACGGCAGTGGAAAAACCACGACTCTGCGTTTGCTGAGCGGGATTCGCACGCCTTACCGGGGTGAAATACAAATAAATGGCACAGTGGGATATCTTCCTCAGGATCCCCAAACAGTGTTTGTGAAAAAAACAGTTTATGAGGATCTGGCAGACGTGCCCAGTCTGAAAAAAGCAGCGGCAGAGGAGCGGGACCAACAGATTGCCGGGGCGGCTTCCCTATGCGAAATTGGGGAACTGCTGGACCGCCATCCCTATGATCTTTCCGGTGGAGAACAGCAGCGTGCCGCTCTTGCAAAAGTATTGCTGTCTGCTCCGGATATTCTTTTGCTGGACGAGCCAACAAAGGGATTGGATGTACCTTTCAAGGAAATTCTTGCAGGTATTTTGCAGCGGCTAAAGAACAGCGGAGTTTGTATAGTCATGGTCAGTCATGATGTGGAATTCTGCGCACAGTATGGAGATACATGCGGGTTGTTTTTCGACGGACATATTGTAACCGCCGCCCCGCCGCGCGCATTTTTTGCCGGCAACAGCTTTTATACTACAGCGGCAAACCGTATGGCAAGAGAAACAGAGCCTGCCGCTGTAACAGTGCAGGATGTGATTTCCGTGATCGGCGGAACAGTTCCTGCCTGCCCTACTACAGAGGAATGTGCTCCGTCCTTTGCAGTTCTTCCCAAAGAAGAAAAAGCAGCAAGAAAACTGCCTCTGTGGCGGAAAATCGGTGCGGCTGTCAGCGGCGCCCTTGCCCTTGGCGTGTTTTTGTATTCCGCTGGGGCAGAGAATCTTAGCGAGTTTATCGATAAAAACGGAATGACCGCCCTCGGAAGGAATCAACTTCTTTGGTACGGCGCATTTATCCTGCTTCTTTCGCTGGTTGCGGTATTCCTTGGCCGCCGGGGAAAGCCGCCTGTACAGGTACAGACGCCTGCGCAGAAGCGGAAAATATCCAAGCGGACAATGATAGCGGCTGTGCTTATATTGCTGCTGATTCCGCTGACGCTGTTTGCGGGACTTGTATATATAGAAAAAAAGCAGTATTACATTACTGCTTTGGCTGTGCTGATCGAATGTATGGCGCCATTCTTTCTGGTGTTTGAAGGAAGAAAACCAAAGGCGAGGGAACTTGTTCTAATCGCCACCCTATGCGCACTGGCGGTTGCCGGACGCGCGGCGTTTTTTGTCCTGCCTCAGTTTAAGCCGGTGATGGCGCTTACGATTATAGCCGGCGTTGCCCTTGGCGGGGAGACGGGATTTTTGGTAGGTGCGCTTACTATGCTGGTTTCCAACATTTTGTTTTCCCAGGGCCCCTGGACTCCATGGCAGATGTTTGCTATGGGAATTATCGGATTCCTTGCAGGGGTGCTTTACAAAAAAGGATGGCTGCTGCGTTCCCGGGGCTCTCTTTGTGCGTTCGGTGGGATTTGCGCGTTTCTCATATATGGTGGTATTATGAATCCTGCGTCGGTACTGATCTGGGGCAGTGAAACCCTGAATCTGAAAATTTTGCTGGGATATTATATAACCGGCTTCCCCATGGACGCTGTCCATGCAGCGTCCACGGTTCTGTTTTTGTGGTTCGGTGCGGAGCCGATGCTGGAAAAGTTAGACCGTATTAAGGTGAAATACGGATTGGTGGAATAGGCTTTATTCTTGTGTCAGCGCCGGAATGGTAATCACAGATTTGAACAAATCTCCGTCAATCTGAATTTCCAGCACCCCTCCCTGCAGTTCTGTAAGGCTGCGGGCAATGGATAATCCCAATCCGCTGCCTTCTGTATTCCGAGAGCGGTCTCCCCGGACGAATCGTTCCATAAGCTCCTCCCCGGAAATGTTCAGGGGATAGGCGGAGATGTTTTTGAAGGTAATGCGGATGGCACTGCCTGTGTTTTCCATACTTAGATAGACCCGGGTGCCTGCAAGTGCATATTTGCAAATATTACTCATCAGGTTGTCAAATACTCTCCAAAGGAGCCTGCCGTCTGCAAGGATAACACATTGCTCTTCGCAGGGGGAAAGGATAACCTGAATTTCTTTTGCAGACAGCCGTTCTTCAAATTCACCCACCGTCTGTTCCAGCAAAACCTGCACGTTTGTGGGCGCTTTTACCACGTTAATTGCGCCGGAAGAAGCTTTGGATGCTTCCACCAGATCTTCCGTCAGCTTTTTCAGCCGGGCGGATTGCCGTTCTAATACGTCTATATACTGTGCAGCGTTCGGAGAATTCATGCCTTCTTTTTTCAAAAGATCCACATAATTGATGATAGAGGTCAGGGGGGTTTTGATATCGTGGGATACGTTGGTAATTAGTTCAGTTTTCAGCCGTTCGCTTTGCATTTTCTGCTCCAGTGCGACCTGCATGCCGTCTCCGATTCGGTTAAGGGTTTCCCCGTGTCGGCGAAAGTCGCCAACCAGATCTGGCAGTTTTACCTGATATTGCAGGTTCCCGTCAGCAATTTCTTCCGCTCCCTTCTTGAGGTGTTTCATATTGATCAGAACCAGCGCGAGCAGGGGGGTGAATATGAGCTTTTCCACACACCAGGCAAGGATTAGATATCCTGCTGCGGTACTGCACACAAAGATAAATTCAACCAGGCTGATGAAAGCGTACAGTGCGCCAACCTTCCACACCAGAGGCAGCCCCTGGCAGATATAGATGATTCTCTGAATCAGCTTTTTCCAGAATTTTGCGATAAATGCGTAAATTCGGTACAGTATGGTGTTTTTCACCAGTGTTCCAGCTTTGATCCGGGCTGCCATAGACAGAAGGAGTGCCAGTGCCAGCAGGGCAATGCCGATACTCAAAAATCCGATGATGATAATAGATTCTATAGAAGAGAAGTTGTATGTGTATGTGGTTTCGCCGATAGAAATGCCCAACATTGCCCAACAGAAGACAACCGCAGCAAAATACAGGTCAAAGGGGATTCGGTTTATACCGGATATTGTAACACTTTCTGCGGTGGATTTGTGTCCTGCTCCGCAGAACAGGAACACAAGGGAAGCGATACATATTGCCAGAGACAGCGTTCCCAGAACGATCAGTCCCCACCGCATGCCGGATAAAGCGCCAGACAGGGTGTTGACCCAGTAGAAAACATCCATTACTTGAATATTGTCTACCCAGGCGGAAACCTGTATGGATTCCCGCGTTTCATCATAAATTGTATAGTGGAGACGGTATATGGGATCATCGGAGTAATAGCCGTCCTCGTTTTCATAAATAATTTCTGTATACCAATCATTCCAGTTGTCTGCATTCTTATCATAAAATGCATTCATTTCCTGTTCGGTATCAAAGTCCCGGTAGTCTTCTGTTGCGTTGTTTTCATAAAACCAGTCGTCGAAAGTAGTTGCGGCATAGGTTCCTCTGCCGCTGCCGTTGCTGAAAATAGTCTCTCCTTTGACTTCAATGGAAAAGAGCATGTTGGTTTCATCTGCAGCGTAGATTTTTTGAAAGTTTTGCAGCATTTCTTCTGCGTCTTCTCCTGACGGATCAGACCGGAGAGCTGCTTTATAATGGGAATATACGTGGTCGGCTGCCCGGGCGGCTTCCCTGTTTAGGATGACTTCCCACAGGTTCTTTTGCAGAGAGCGTCCGCCGTCCAGATACACGTTTTCGGACGCCATATAAATGATTCCTGTTACGGATAGAACGGTAAATGCCAAACTGATGGTGAAGAGAAAAACAGCTAAAACTTTGAGTCCAATACTGTAACGGATTTTATACATAAGCTTTCCTTTCCGGAGGGCTTTTTTAATTGTGCGGTGTGCCCTCCATTTTGTAGCCCTGTCCCCACACTACCTTCAGATAGCGGGGATCGGCAGGGTTGATTTCTATTTTCTCCCGCAGATGACGGATGTGCACGGCAACGGTGCCTTCTGCTCCCATGGGAGCATCGTTCCACACTTTTGAATAGATATCCCGAGGAGAGAACACTTTGCCGGGAGACTCCATGAAAAGGCGGAGAATTTCAAATTCCGTAGGTGTGAGGCTGACTTCCTCCCCATCTACTGTGACGCGCTTCTCCCTGTCGTCCAGTGTGACGGTACCGACGGTGCAAACATCTTTTTTGACTGTTCCGCCTCCGCCAAGCTGCATATACCGTCGCAGGTGCGAGCGCACACGTGCCAGCACCTCCACCGGATTGAATGGTTTGGTGATGTAGTCGTCTGCGCCGATGTTCAGTCCCAGAACTTTGTCGGTGTCCTCACTTTTCGCTGTGAGCAGGATCACAGGGACGTTGCTTTCCTCCCGGATTTTCGCCGTTGCGGCGATACCGTCCAAAACGGGCATCATAATATCCATCAACACAAGATGAATTTCATTTTTTCGCAAAATTTCCAGTGCCTGCATTCCATCATAAGCTTCGTACAGGGTATATCCTTCTGGGGTGAGATAGATTTTCAGAGCAGAAACGATATCCTTCTCGTCGTCACAAATCAGAATGTTGTACATATCCGTACCTCCTGTATGTATTATGCCAAATCTCTGTTTAAGAAACAATCTGTTAAAGTATTAAGAATTATTTAAGAAATAGATTCTGGTTCTATTTTAGCACAAAATTACTGGGACATCTATAGGAAAATTCGCATGAATTTAAAAAGGCTCCCTTGTGCAAAGGGAGCCGCGGAGCACGAACAAAACAAAAAAGGCTCCCTTGTGTAAAGGGAGCTGTCGCCAAGCGTAGCGACAGCGACTGAGGGATTGTCATCTTTCATTTTGAATAATTTGCAAATCGACAGTATGTTTTAACAACCCCTCCGTCTCACCTGCGGTAAGCCACCTCCC
>CATLAS010000053.1 GCA_949878535.1 uncultured Eubacteriales bacterium
ATCCCATTTATGCCGCAGATGACAGCATGCTGTCCTGGTGGCAGCCAGCGCCTGAGGATGAAAATCCTGCTTTGACTGTGCAGGTGGCGCTTTCAGATGCACCCCTTGATATTTACAGTGCGAGAATCATCTGGCGGGATGTTGGTCTGGATATAAAAAAAGGGGTATTTGCCGGTGCTTTTGCCTATAAGATAGAGGCGGAAGATGCAGACGGCAATTGGATTTGTGTGTTGGATCGCTCCGAAAGTACGGAGGATCTGATTATAGATTACCGTCCGGTACAGCATATGAAGGCGAAACGTGTTCGTCTTGTGCTTTGCAAATGGCCGGCTGGTATTGCACCTGGTGTGGTAAACTTTACTGTTTTTGGACGCTGGGAAGGAAATCAATCGTAAACAGAGGTGAATAAAGTTGTCTTACACCTTCAAAGGCGGCGTATGGCCGGATGATCATAAATATACGAAAAATGTACCTATCGAGGAAATTGCACCTCCGCAGTTTGTATCTGTGCCTTTGACACAGCACGTGGGCGTTATGTGCAGACCTGTAGTTAAGGTCGGTGATAGTGTTCGCATGGGGCAGCTGATCGGAGATGTTCCGGGAGGGCTTGGCGCTCCCGTTCATGCCAGTGTATCCGGAACTGTTGTGAAAATAGAAGAGGTGACGGCGCAGAAAGGCGGCATTTCCTATAATATTGTGATAGAAAATGATGGAAAGAATACACTGGCAGATACTGTAGTTCCGTTTGGAAAGAAGCTTTCCGATGCGTCGACTGACGAGATTATTGCGGCTGTGCGTGCAGCTGGCATCATTGGTATGGGCTCTGCTGCTTTCCCCACTTATGCAAAGCTTGCAGCAGCCAGAGGGAAAGTAGATACGTTGATCATAAACTGTATTGAAAGCGAGCCTTTTCTCTGTGCAGATCATCGGCTTGTTCTGGAAAATCCTGCGGCAATGATTCATGGACTGACAATCATTATGGTGGCGCTGGGAATTCGGCAGACCTGGATTGCTGTTGCGGGTAGCCGAAAGGATGAAAGAGAAGCGCTTCAGCCCCTTCTTGGTGAAAATGGATTGATCCAGATCAAAAAAGTTACGTCAAAATATCCTGCCGGTTCGGAAAAGCAGCTTGTATATGCGCTTACTAAAAAAGAAATTTCTGTCGGCAGAACTCCTTTGGATGAAGGAATCGTTGTTTTTAATGCGCAAACCTGTGCTGCGGTATATGAAGCGCTGGCAAAAGGAATGCCCCTGATTCGCCGGATTGTTACTGTAGACGGGGATTGCGTGAAAACGCCGAAAAATCTTCTTGTGCCCGTGGGAACGTCTTTTGAAGATTTGATTGCCCATTGCGGCGGACTGTCGGCGCAGCCTAAAAAGATTGTTTGCGGCGGTCCTATGATGGGACAGGCACAGTGGGATCCCGCTGCACCTGTAACAAAAATGACGTCTGCTGTTCTGGTATTCAGCGATTATTTTGATTATGAATCCAAGCTGCCGCCCGTTTGCATTCGGTGTGGTCGCTGTGTGCGCGCCTGTCCGATGAAACTGATGCCGCTGAAAATTGCATCTGCGATCCAGCGGGGAAATACTGATGAAGCAGTGGCTTTTGGTGCGTTGGATTGTATTGAATGCGGAACATGCTCGTATATTTGTCCGGGCGGTGTTCCTGTTACGCAGCTTGCAGTGCGTGCAAAACAGGCGGCGCTTGAGCAGCGCAGAAATCATGCGAAACACGAAGGGTAGGGAGTTATTATGAAGCAAACGGATCTGAATAAGAAGCAAAACGCGGATGAGGCTGCGTACAGCCTGCCGAAGCTGCTTCACGTATCTCCTGCGCCTCATATAAAGAGTCTTGATACCACCCGCGCGCTGATGCTGGATGTGATCATCGCCTTGGCGCCCGCTTTGCTTTGGGGAATTTTTTCGTTTGGCTGGCGTGCGCTGATCATAGTGTTGATCAGTATTGCTTCTTGTGTTCTGCTTGAGGCAGGATTTCAGAAGCTCACCAAACGTACTGTAATGATTACCGATCTTTCAGCGGTAGTGACAGGGCTTATTTTGGGGCTCAGCCTTCCACCACGGGTTTCTTATTGGATACCTGCAGCAGGTGCTTTCTTTGCGATAGTGATTGCGAAACAGCTTTTTGGCGGAATTGGAAAAAATTTGGTCAATCCGGCCCTTGCTGGCAGAGTATTTCTCGCACTGTGCTGGCCGGAGGAGATGACACGCTTTGCCGTGCCAAAAACAGATGTAATTTCCGGGGCTACGCCGCTGCTGTCCCTGAAAGAACGGGTCATTCCATCTGATTCTTTGTTTGATTTCATCCTGGGTGATTATGCCGGAGCAATCGGAGAAGTATCCGCCCTGGCGCTTTCTATTGGTGTGATTTATCTGCTAATCCGAAAAGTGATTACTTGGCATATTCCTGTGGCATTTGTCGGAACCGCAGCAGCTTTGTTTTTCTTCTTTCCCCGTATTGAAGGCGAAAATGGAAATTTCGCACTTTTCAGTATTTTTACCGGCAGCCTTTTATTTTGTGCATTTATCGCTGCAAATGATTTTACGACAACGCCGGTTACAAACACAGGTCGGCTTATTTTCGGTGTGGGTTGTGGTTTAATTACTGTCTTTATCAGATATTTCGGCGCATATCCGGAAGGAGCTGCATATGCAGTTTTGATTATGAATTTGTTTGTACCTTTGATTGAGCGGTTTACTGTGCCAGTGCGCTTTGGGATAAAAGCAGACAAGAAGCAGTCTGCCCGCTGAACGGCGCTCCCTTCCAAATGCGAAGAAAGGAAAGGTCACATAGATAGATGAAAGAAAAAGATTTCCGAGAGAATCGGCTGACGGAAGAGGATATCAATTCTCCGGAGTTTGATCCGGAAGAATTTGCACCTGCGCCGGGTCAGAATATTGCAGCCGGCGTGCCAAATATGAAAAATTCTCTCTTTTTGGTAATACTTTGTGCGGCATGCGCTTTGATTCTTGCCGTTACAAATGTTTTTACTGTTTTTGCAGCAGAAAAAGGAATAAAAGATTTGCGCAGGGAAGCAGTTCTGAATTTGTTCCCGGATTGTGACCGCGCTGAACTGTATGATACAGTGGAAGGCTGTCCTGTATATGTTGTGTATTATAAAGGGAAGCTTGCCGGATATGCTGTATATGTTACCGAGGATGGCTATATCGGACCAATTGAAATGCTTGTTGCAATGGATTCGGATAATAAGGTGTCCCAGGTGAAAATTGTATCTCACAGCGAATCTGAAGGGCTTGGAAGCAAAATTTGCAAAAATAAATTTTTCGAGCAATTTGTAGGCATGCCGGACGAAGAGATCGATGCTGATTTAATATCCGGCGCTACAGTGTCCAGTCGGGCCGTGGAGAACGGCGTCAAGCGCGTGCTGGATTTGGGACTGGATTTCCTTGCAATTGCAGAAGATTTGGATGTAGAAACTATTTCTGCCGCAGAAATAGAAGATGATGTGCAAAAGGAAAATAAGCCGGGTTCGGATACAACATCTGATGATACTACGCGTCCTGCTGTAACAACCCGCCCGGGAGACGATACGGTGTTTGGCGGTGATAATGTTGGCGGCTCTAACTCCAATGCTGGCGGAGGCGATGCTTCTGCAAATGGGGTGGACGGCACTACTGTTTATGAAACAGAAACAGAAAAGCCGGACGAAACCTCGGCTGAGGATAGAACGGATGAAATTACCGATCCTCCGGAAACGCCTGCTGTAACCGCAGAACCGCAGCCTCCGGTAACCGCAGCGCCTCCCTCTACTACCGCTCCTGAGGAATCTTCAAAGCCGGACGACAGTACCGTGCCTCCGGATACCTCTGCGCCTGAAGAACCGGATTCCTCCACTCCTGATTCCGATTCCGGAGAGAACAGCGGTGGCTGGCCCGGATGGGGTTGATAAATGGATCATAAAAATCTGTAATGCTTTTTGGAGCTGTTTATGTTATTAAAAACAAAATTAAAGAGCAGTGAATCGCTTGCGTTGTTTCAAACGCTTGCGCTGTGCCCGGCGCTTGCCGTGACAACAACTATATACCGTTCGCTTGCCATTTCAGCTGCGCTTCTGGTGTCTATTGTTTTAGCGGGGGTGCTGGTGTCGGTTCTGCGTAAAATGATTCCCACAAAATTGCGGGGCCCTGTTTATTTGCTGTTATCCAGTTTTTCTGTTACAATGGTGCATTTAATTATGCGGGCTGTATTTCCGTCTGCAGCAACAGCATTGGGTGTTTACCTGCCTGTGTTGGCAGTCAGCTGCGTGATTATTCTGCGTCTGGAAATATTTTCTGCGCTGAACACACCAGGACTTGCAGCTTTAGATGGCTTGATTACGGGCGCAAAATTTAGTGCGGTTATGTTGAGCTGCGGTTTAATACGGGAGCTTTTTGGTAAAGGAAGATTGTTTACTTCTCCTATGGGAGAGGGCTTGAAAATTTTTCCCGCCGCTCCTGTCTCCTTTTTGGCGCAGCCCGCCGGTGCGCTGCTGTTGATTGCTGCGGCCGCTGCTGCAATGCAGTATATACAGGCGCGCAGGGAGGCAAAAGCTGAAAATCCGGAAACTGTGTAGTGGACAAAGCCGAAGAAAGTATGGTAATTTAAATGGAATATATACTCATATTGATTGCTGCAATTCTCACTGACAATTTTGTGCTTACAAAATTTTTGGGAATCGAGCAGGCGTTTGTTTCATCAGAAAAACCTTTGAATGCAGTATGGGGCGGGGGACTGGTAACAGGCGTCTCCATTGTTGCAGGAGGTATAACCTACCTGTTGTATTGCTTTGTTTTGGATCCGTTGAAAATTTCATTTTTGACGCTTCCTCTTGGTGTTCTGATCATTGCTGCAACTGTGTCAGGCTTGGAAGCTGTATCGGCAAAAAATAATGCCTTAGAGGAAGTTCTCCGCTGCCATTTCCCCATGATTACTACCAATGGTGTAATTATAGGCGCAGTTTTTCTGGCGATAGAAAACAATCTGAACATTGGCGCATCTTTTTTGCTTCTTTTAGGTGCGGGTATTGGATATACTTTAGCTGCCCTTGTGTTTGCAAGTGTGCGGGAACGGCTGCAGCAATCCAATCCACCTGCTGCCTTTGCCGGCATCCCGATTATGATTGTGGCGGCAGCTTTGGCAGTGATGGCTTTCGCTGGATTCGCCGGACTTCGCTTTTAAGGTGATACTGCGGGTTTGGCAGAACATGGGGGATAGTCTGAAAGATGAAAAATATGAAATGAAAGTCTCACTTCTTTTAGACATGATTTGTACCTTGCGCCCTGCGCAGGGGCGCATTTCGCCGATAGCGAAATCGGCACAAATCCAAAGAAAGGCATGGTCATAGCAATGATCATTGAAATAATAGCCGCTGTAGCCATATTTGCGCTGATTGGGTTTATTACTGCGATGCTGCAGGAAAAAGCAAAGGCGGATGAGACTGTGCGCACGGAAGTACTTCGGGAGAAGATTCTGGAGTGCCTGCCTGGAAAAAATTGCGGCGCTTGCGGATATGAAAATTGTCCCGGAGCAGCGTTGGCAATTGCGAAGAGAATTGCCCCATCGGATGTTTGTTTGGCAGGCGGCGTTGGTACTGCACAGGCAGTCGGCGTAATTATGGGATTTGATCCAACACACGCAGTCCGTATGCGTGCACAGGTTATGTGCTCTGGGGGCGGCGTGTCAAGCAGAAAAAAGTATATATATGAAAGCGGCGCCCAGGACTGTGCTGCTGCCGCACGGCTTGGCGGTGGGGAAAAAAGCTGTAAATATGCTTGCGTGGGACTTGGAAGCTGCGTGAAAAGCTGTCCTTTCAATGCTATAGAAATTATTGGTGATGTAGCGGTAGTGCAATATCAGAAGTGTACTGGCTGCGGAATCTGCGTGGACAGCTGTCCAAAGCATATTATCAGTATGATTCCTTATGACTGCTATCATTGGGTGGGGTGCTCTTCCCATGAAGAAGCACGCCGCAGTCAATACAATTGCGGCGCAGGCTGCACTGGCTGCGGTGCGTGTGAGCGTGTATGTCCTCAGGGAGCAATTCGCGTGCGAGGAAAACTGGCCTCTATTGATTACAGTCTTTGTGCCGGCTGCGGAAGATGTTTCGAGGTTTGCCCGACAGGTGTGATTTGGAAATCGGAAATTGAAGGTGCCGATGGATTGGTGCTCCAGCGCGGTGAGATACATAGCTTTAATAGTGTACGATAAGATAAAGACCACCGGAAACGGTGGCCTTTGAAATTTTTAAACAAAACTGACGTTTCTCGTCAGAAGGGCTCTGTGTACACGCACTATCAGTCCCCCCTGTGAGGATTGCTGCGTGGCTCCAAAGGAGATGGCTCGTCGTGGGTTCTTTCTAACTTCATCAGCCTCTCCTCAGTGAAGGGAGGTGGCTCGCTGTAGGTGAGACGGAGGGATTGTCTAAGTTATACTGCTGATTGACAAATTCTGCAAAATGATTGCATAACAATCCCTCACCCGCTACCGCGGGAGCCCCCTTTACACAA
>CATLAS010000054.1 GCA_949878535.1 uncultured Eubacteriales bacterium
ATATCATATAGTCATCTTGTGTAAAATCATATGCAATCACATTGCGTCCATTGCCTTCAGATGTTTTTTCTGTTCTTCCGCATTGATAAAACCAATTCAGTCCCTTTATTGCCTTTTCCATATGATTAGGTTTTTCTATGTAAAAGCGATTCAATGCAATATTGATTTTTTGTTGTTCTGACAAATTTTCATTTCTAATCAATTTTTCATATTGTATCATCATTCTAAAATCGGTATGGATAGCACAACCATTGATTTTTGTAGGAAAGTTGTTTAAAAGTATACTCATGTTGTGAAATCATTCCATTCAGATATTTATATTTGCTCTTTTACTGCTTTCTTCATTGTTTTAATTTGTGTTTCTTCTGTACCTCCAGGAGTATCTGTACTGCTATCTCCCTCTGTTGACCCTCCTGTTGTTTTAGGTACATATTGGAATTCTTGAGGATTTGCTCCAGATTTTCTAATTTCCACATCAAATAATAAAAGCCCGGGAAAATGAAATTCCCAGGCTTTATTTAATGTTGTAAAAATCCATGCAACAGATCATCTGCAATATGACCTGCCTGACGTTCTGCAGCAGTTTTATCCTGCGGCCAGTTTTTCGAAAGCATTAAACCATATCCCACAAAAAAGCTGCAAAGACAAAAAGCAATATTCTCTGTCTCCTCAGACGGTATTTCACCCTTTTCGACAGCAATATTCAAAATGTAACGAGTAAGCTCCATCCATGGACTGCCCTGTTCAGGATCACAGCTACTTTCCATAAGCAGGCGAACATCGGTATTCCGGTTGGATGCAACCAACTGATAAATACATTCCATCACGCGCAAGCTGTTCTCACGCAGGGTACCATTCCGATCAATGGATTTTTGAATCGTTTCATTTATATCATTATTTCGATTTCGCGACAGAAGGTCCATAATCTCCTGTTTATTTTGAAAATGGTAGTAAATTACACCGGTAGAATAGCCTATTGAATTGCTGATCCGCCGCGCAGTAATTTTATCGATTCCCTGTTCCTCACCGATCCGTTCCGCCGCGTCAAGAATCATTTTACGAATTTCCGCATCATTTTCCTGGCATCTTTTCGCCATCAGGCAGCCCTCCCTTACAGCATATGAACATTGCCAACACAGCAACATCCTTATTATAGGAAACATTCGATTCCTTGTCAACACAATTCGACAGATTTCATTGTTATAAAAGAAGTGACTCTGTCTATAAGCTTTCAATAAGCTATTAAAATCTGAAGCAAAATACACCCCTCACTGGAATTTAATGCAAAATGAAAAAGCAGGGGGATGTAAATACATCCCCCTGACTTGTTTTACTTATGCGTATTTCTGCATCATCTCAGTTGCTTTTTCTGCTGCAATAGAGCATGTCATCACACAATTTACATTTGCTCTGGATGTAAGCACATCCAGCATAATGAGAAATTGATCAAACACATCTGTATCATCGCCGCAAATTTTCAGCGCAGAATCTATATAAAGATCAGTAACATCGTGATTGCTTGCCAGAATACCAGCTATAAATCCATAAAGTGCATTTGCATCTTCCACACCATAATATTCTGTATCAATCAATCTGCATTGATATTTTACATCAAATTTCAGCTTATCGCCTTTTTCAATACAAACAACAGCACCTTGAGATGATTTCAAAGAAGCGTTCACCATATCAATCAACTGTTTTGTTTTTCCAGTTCCCTTCACGCCTACGATCACTTTCAGCATAGCCATTCCTCCGTGATTATAACAGAATAAGTACCCAACAGATGTTATTCATCTGTACATTTGTATTATACCGTAAATGAACAAAAAATGCAAGTGAAAATCAAAGTTTTTTGTGAAGTTTCTCAAAAAGATTTGTAAAATATGGTTTACCGACGTGTGAATTACTTCATTTGCTGTTCCAGCAGCGTACGCAGCGCATCCAAAGAAGGATCCGGCTTGCCCAGAAGCGCAAACATGTTGGACTTGTATGCCTCCACTCCGGGCTGGTTAAAGGGATTCACACCCAAAGTATAACCAGACACACCGCATGCCAGTTCAAAGAAATATACAAGATAGCCGAAACTGTATGCACTTCTATCGGGAATTTCCAGAACAATATTAGGCACACCACCGTCAGAATGGGCGCACAGCGTAGCTTCCATCGCACAGCGATTGATTTCATGCAAATCCTTGCCGGACAGGAAATTCATACCGTCTGCATCTTCCAGATCCATAGGAACAGGTACTTTATCGCAAGATGCATGCACATCCAAAACCGTCTCAAATATATTGCGCATTCCCTGCTGAATCATCTGACCCATAGAATGCAGGTCAGTAGAGAAAATGACAGACGCCGGGAAAAGTCCTTTTGCATCTTTGCCTTCCGACTCACCGAACAACTGCTTCCACCATTCGCCAAACATCTGGAGGCTGGGTTCGTATGCAGCCAGAATTTCTGTTACCTTTCCTGCACGGTACAGTATGTTCCGATACGCTGCATATTTCAAGCAGTCATTTTCCTCAAATTTTGCACTGGTATATGCGCGCATTGCGTCTGCCGCGCCCCGCAGCATATCGTCAGTGTTAATGCCGCAAACGGCAATCGGCAAAAGTCCCACAGCGGTAAGCACAGAATATCTGCCGCCGATATCATCGGGGATCACAAAGGTTTCATAGCCCTTGCTGTCTGCAAATTCCTTCAGCTTGCCTCTTTTTTTATCTGTTGTAACAAAGATCCGCTCTCTGGCTTCCTTTTCACCGTACTTCTTTTCCAAAAGTTCACGGAAAATACGGAATGCCACCGCAGGCTCTGTCGTTGTTCCAGATTTGGATACTACGTTTACGCAAATATCCTTTCCTTCGCAAAGACGCAGCGTATCTGCAAGAGCAGAAGCGGAAATGCTGTTGCCGGCAAAATAAATCTCCGGCACATCACCATGCAGGCTATTATAGTAATTGCCCCGTACAAATTCAATCGCTGCGCGGGCCCCCAGATAGGAACCGCCGATACCGATCACAATCAGCACGTCACAGCTTTTTCTGATTTTCTCCGCTGCCGCCTGAATGCGAGCATACTCCTCTTTGTCATAATCCACGGGACGACGAATCCACCCCAAAAAATCAGAGCCCAAGCCATCACCGCGCTGCAGCGTTTCAAGTGCCAGTTCCACCTGAGGACGGATTCCCTCCATTTCCTCCGCCGAAACATAGCGACGAATGAATTTATCATTCAGTCTGATAGACATACTTTACTTCCTCCGTCATAATATACTTCTACTATATATAATACAGTAATTCGACAGAGATTGCAAGATTGTCCGACTTAAAATTTTAATACAGGCAAAACTTTTTTAACATCTTCATAAGGATTCCGCCATACCCGATTTTCTTGACGGTCTGTGCGGCCAATATATTTGCCTCGCCCAATTCCTCACCGTCACAAACATATTTCACTTTTCCGATCACATCGCCTTCCTTCACCGGTGCATTTACAGATTCGTCCAGCTCTGTTTGCACTTCTACTTTTTTCTCTTTTCCCTTCGGCAGCAATACGGAAAATCCCTCTCTTGTCAGGGGAACCACCGATTCCATACCACCCACTACGCTGATTTCTCCGGCATCGCCGCCTTCATCTGCATAAACTGTGTAATTGGCGAAACCCCAGTCTAACAGTTGGGTTGCCGCCGCGTTCCGGATATCCCGGGTTTCACTGCCCATGATTACGGCAATTAAATGCATTCCGTCCCGACAGGCAGTAGCACTGATACAGAACCCTGCTTTAGATGTAGAACCAGTTTTCAGCCCTGTGGCGCCGCTGTAAAATCGGATCAGCCGGTTTGTATTGGACAAACCAAACGCGCCATCCCGAATGGTATCCATCCAAATGGAGCTGTATTGCAAAATTGCAGGATGCTTTGTAATCAACTCCCGAGACACAAGGGCGATATCCAGCGCACTGAGGGTGTGGTTTTCCACATCATCGTCCAATCCGGTCACATTTTCAAAATGCGTGCTTTCCATTCCAAGTTCCGCAGCACGCTCATTCATCCGGTTGACAAAAGCTTCCTCACTGCCGCCAACCTTTTCTGCCAGCGCCACCGCAGCATCATTTGCCGAAGCAATCACCACGCTTTTTAATAAGTCTTCCACGACCATCTCTTCAAAAGGCTCCAGATACACCTGGGAACCACCCATGGAAGCAGCATATTCGCTGACGCTTACCTTATCCTGCAGAGACAGGTTTCCCTCATCAATCGCTTCCATAATAAGAAGCAGGGTCATCACCTTTGTAACGGATGCCGGCGGTAACGCATCACTGGCATTTTTTGCATACAGCACTGTGCCTGTATGCGCATCCATCAGCACCGCACTTTTCGCATCCACATCAAAAGGTTTGATATCTTCCTGTGCTGCTCTTGGTACAACTGTCAGCACAGGCAAGACCAGTAAAAGCGCCATACATACAGAAATCCACTTTTTCATACAATCACCATGCCTTTCTTTCTCTGGGTAAATATATGCAAAAGCATGATGTGAATATGCCTTCCTGTCCTGAAAGCAAAAATAAAAAGGCAGCCGCCTATGCGACTGCCTCATAAACTTCCAACGCAACGAATATCAACAACTGCATAATCACCCAACTCAATAATCTCACCAATATAAAAATCTAAAGCTTTTTTAAATATTGGTCCATCAACTACAAGGGTATGATATTCTCCATTTTCACCGCAAATATCTATATTTGCATTTTTCATTACAGATATAGAATCATCATTTAGGTATTTTCCAAGTATTTCCTTTGGCAAAACAGCCATATTGATACTTTTAATCAAACATTTATACTTTAATTCTATAAGCTCTTGTACGTTTTTTTCACGCCCCCTTTGCCATAATGGAAAATATGGGATCAGTCCCGCGTTATTGCACCGTTCTTCTTCCCACTGCCTATTTTGTTCTATATCTATATCGCCAAAACATGCTGCCTTGGCCCCCATTGATTTCGCCTTTTTAAGTCCTTCTTCGAAAGCTGTGTGATAAGTATCTCCTTTTGCCCGACATAATATCATAGGTATACCAAGGGCCTGCGAATATTGATTTAACATAGTATAATCTGCACCGTGAAAATAAGAACGTTCCGCAGATTCATTGACCATAACGATGAGCCCCACAGGCTCATGTCCTTGCTGAATCATTTTATGGAGTGCCAATGTACTATCTTTGCCGCAGCTGTAAGACATAACAAATTTCATGTAACACCTCCAAGTCACAATTGGTTCCTTTTAATTTTATCATAAGTATTTACCCGATGCAACGTGTTTTCGTTAGATATACTTACCTCAAAAAGCCCCAACCATCTTCCCTCCTTGACATCCATAGCAATTTATAGTACAATAATTAAGTATATCCGGGAGGTCCCGGTCTGCAATACCCTATTTACACACAATCAATAACAGAGCTGTCACCCGGCAGCGGAACGGAGTTTTTATGACTGATGAAATAAAAGAAACATTAAAGGGCGCAACTGTAAAGGGCAAATTCCTGATGTACAAGGAACGTCCTCTTGTGCGCGAAGGCAACACAATTCTGTACGGCAATATGGACGATGAGTATATCCTCCAAATGATCATCATGAATGAAAAAGAAGTCGGCGGAAAAAATGTGCCGGATAAAATCATTATCCAGATTATGAAAACAGATCCTGCATTATCCGACGGGGATAGAATCGTAAAGCAGGAACTGCGCAGCGGTCTGTACGAAGCATTTGAACTGGGCACAATCTGGTTGGAACGCCTGATCGGCGAATAATGGTGACTCCCTTGAAAATAAGAAAAATATTTCTACTTTTTCTGGCAGCAGCTATTCTGCTGCTGCCTGCCTGCAAAAAGGTAGAACAGACTGAAGACACCACTGCCGACACAACAGAAGAAGAAACAACAGAACCGGATAATAATGCAGAGCCTGCATATACCCATCCTCTCACTGGGCTTGCCTGTGAACAAGATCTGTCCGGCGTGCGTCCCGTTTCCATTATGGTGAACAATATCAAAGCTTCTCTCCCCCAGGAAGGCGTTGCTCAGGCGGATATTCTTTACGAATGTCTGGCAGAGGGCGGAATCACCCGACTTATGGCAATCATCACCGACTATGGTGCCGTCACCCAAATCGGATCCGTACGCAGCGCAAGAGACTATTATATTGATTATGCAGGCGGTTACGACTGTATTTTTTTCCATGCAGGCGGCAGCACCTATGCCTATGATACAATGTCTGCACGCGGCACCGATCATGTAGACGGCGTAAACGGTCCGGCGCATCTCTATTCTGGAACTGGTACGTTTATTCGGGATCCTGAACGGCTGAAAAAGTATAGTTCAGAACACACACTGATGATTCAAAGCGGTGCAGGTATACAAGGTGCAATTGACTATTATAAATTCCGCACAGAAATAAAAGAGGACTATACTGCTCCAATGCAATTTGCCCCATGGGGTGAAACTATT
>CATLAS010000055.1 GCA_949878535.1 uncultured Eubacteriales bacterium
AGAGCTGCTGATAGTGAAGCAAAAGCCGCTGATGCAATAATCTATATGTCAAATATGGGCATTTCCGATAAGGCTGCTATGTATGCGAATATTCTGGAACATCAGGAGACAGATGCCCAGGAAGATCAGGAACATATAGAGGCCATGCAGGGTGCGCCTTCCATGAGTCCCAGTGAGATGGCGTCTATGGAAGGGGTGGAACGGACGGAAGAAGATGAAATCGAATTGGCAAGGGCACTGGATGAATGGCTGGAAAATGACCCGGATCAGGAAACCCTGGTGTCGGCTTACGATATATTTATTGCCGGGTCTACCTTTGAAGAAAACATGAGAAAATTCGGAAAGGTAAGCTACGATGCCCCGTCCTCTATCAGCATTTATACAGACAGCTTTGAGGACAAAGAAGCAGTTTCAGACTGTATAGACCGTTACAACGAGGGGGCTGAAAAGAAAGAGCAGATTACTTATACGGATTATGTGGCGCTGCTTACCAGTTCCATTACTTCGATCGTAGATGTGATTTCCTACGTGTTAATTGCGTTTGTTGCAGTGTCTCTCATTGTTTCCAGTATTATGATTGGAATTATCACGCACATTTCTGTATTGGAGCGTACAAAGGAAATCGGTATTTTACGGGCGATAGGTGCATCGAAACGGAATATCTCACAGGTGTTCAATGCAGAGACGGTGATTGTGGGGTTGTTGGCAGGTATTCTGGGTGTGGGTGTTTCCGCTCTGCTGACTATCCCGATCACTTCGGTTATCCAGAACCTATTGGGTGCTTCGGAGCTTTCTGCTTCCCTCCCGGTTACGGCGGCGCTGTTCTTGCTACTGTTAAGCGTTGTAATTACGGTTATTGCCGGATGGATTCCTTCCAGAAGGGCTGCGAAGAAAGATCCGGTAGCGGCATTGCGTACAGAATAACAACGAAGGAGGTTATTATGCTTAAAATATTAAAGTACATGAACCGGAGTGACTGGCTGTTTGTCTTATGTTCCCTTGTCTTTATCGTCTGCGGGGTAGGACTGGACTTGCGGCTGCCGGATTACATGAGGGAGATTACCACTTTGGTACAAACGGCCGGCAGTGAGATGGGCGAGGTTCTGTCTGCGGGAGGCTCTATGCTGCTGTGTGCGTTGGGGAGCCTTGTGACGGCTTTTATTGTGGGCTTCTTTGTGGCACAGATTGCGGCGGGGCTTGCCATGCGTCTGCGGGAGGCAGTTTATAATAAGACGATGGATTTTTCGATGGAGGAAATCGGGAAATTTTCCACGGCGAGCCTGATCACACGTACTACCAACGATATTCAGCAGATTCAGATGTTTGTAGCATTGGGGCTGCAGGCAATGATCAAAGCGCCGATTCTGGCGGTATGGGCAATCTTGAAAATAGCCGGGAAAAGTTGGCAGTGGACAGCTATCACGGGAGGTGCGGTTGCAATCCTTACGGTAATGCTTGGCACAGTAATCGTCCTGGTGCTGCCTAAATTTAAGAATATGCAGAAACTCACAGATAACCTGAACCGTGTGGCAAGGGAAAATCTCACAGGTATTCGCGTGGTGCGGGCTTATAATGCGGAGGGGTATCAGGAGAAAAAGTTTGAGGGTGCAAACGAGGAACTGACAAGGACGAACCTGTTTACCAGCAGAACCATGTCCGTGTTGTTCCCAGGCATGACATTGATTATGTCCGGCCTGACGCTGGCTATTTATTGGGTGGGCGTATATATCATCAATGATGCTGCGCTTACAGACCGGCTCGGTATTTTCGCGGATATGGTGGTGTTTTCCTCTTATGCCATGCAGATCATTATGGCGTTTATGATGCTTGTTATGACTTTCATTGTGCTGCCGAGGGCGGTTGTGTCGGCGAAACGTATCAATGAAGTGCTTGATACGGAGACAAAAATAAAGGATGGTAAAATCAGCGGTTCCGAGTTATTCGAGCAGGGGGAAATTGAATTTAAACATGTATCGTTCCGCTACCCGGATGCAGAGGAAGCGATTCTCACAGACATCAGTTTTACCGTCCATAGGGGAGAAACAGCGGCTTTCATAGGTTCTACCGGAAGTGGCAAAAGCACCCTGATTAACCTGGTCCCCCGTTTCTACGATGTGACTGATGGGGAAATTTGTATTGATGGGATTAACATTAAAAAATATACCCAGGAGGCTCTTCACAGGAAATTGGGATATGTCTCACAGCGGGCTGTTATGTTCAGAGGAAACGTGCTGTCAAATGTGACGTATGGAGAAAATGGGCGGCAGAGCGTGGATGAAGAATTGCTTTGGAAATCCATAGAAATCGCACAGGCAGGGGACTTTGTTCAGGGCATGGAAAATGGTTATCACGCGGCGGTTGCACAGGGCGGGACAAACCTGTCCGGCGGGCAGAAACAGCGGCTTGCCATAGCAAGAGCCATTTACCGCAGGCCGGAAATCTATATTTTTGACGATTCTTTTTCGGCTCTGGATTATAAGACAGACAGAGCTCTTCGGAAAATGCTGAAACAGGAAACCGGAACGGCTACAACTTTGATTGTGGCACAGCGTATCGGTACGATAATGGATGCTGACAAGATTATAGTGTTGGATGAAGGAAAAATTGTAGGGATTGGCAGGCATAAGGAGCTTTTGGCAGATTGCCCTGTCTACCGTGAAATTGCGGAATCACAGCTATCGAAGGAGGAATTGGAAAGTGCCTGAACAGAAAAATGAGATGCCAAAGGGCAATGGTTCCGGACGCAGTTTTGGGCCGGGAAACAGAAAAATGGGAGGCGGGGAAAAGGCAAAAGATTTCAGCGGTTCCCTGAAAAAACTGTTTGTCTATTGTGGCAGATACCTTCCGGCGATTGTTTTTGCTATGGTGCTTGCGGTCACTGGTTCCATACTGAATCTGATCGGTCCTGGGAAAGTGGCAGATATGACAAACCTTATGACCGAAGGGCTGATGACAGGGATTGATGTGGAGGCAGTGGTGGAGATTGCCGTCCTGCTTGCGGCGCTGTATGGCTTGGGGTGGCTGTTCAGTCTGATTCAGGGTATGGTGATGGCGACCGTAACGCAGAAAGTTTCAAAATCTTTGCGGACAGAAATTTCGCAGAAGATGAACCGTTTGCCACTAAAATATTTTGACGGAACCAGTACAGGAAATATCCTCTCTCGTGTGACAAATGATGTAGACACCATCGGGCAGACACTGAACCAGAGTATCGGAACACTGGTGACGGCTTTGGCTATGTTTGTTGGTTCTTTGATTATGATGTTTTATACCAACTGGATTATGGCGGTTTCTGCTATCTTAGCTGCCTTTTCAGGATTTGGCCTAATGATGCTTATCATTTCCCGGTCGCAGAAATATTTTAAGCAGCAGCAACAGGAGCTTGGCATGCTGAACGGGCATATAGAGGAAACCTATTCCGGCCATAATGTGGTGAAGGCATATAACGGTGAGAAAGCGGCAAAAAAAGAATTTCACGAAATGAACCAGCGGTTATATAACTCAGCATGGAAAAGCCAGTTTATGTCCGGGCTAATGCAGCCGCTCATGGCTTTTGTGGGAAACCTTGGGTATGTGGTGGTCTGTGTGGTCGGTGCGGTTCTGACATTGAACGGCACGATTTCATTTAGTGTGATAGTTGCGTTTATGCTGTATGTAAGGCTTTTTACGCAGCCTCTTTCGCAGCTTGCACAGGCTGCCACCAGTTTACAATCTGCGGCGGCAGCCAGTGAGCGTGTGTTTGAATTTTTAGGGGAGGAAGAACTGTCGGATGAGAGCGGGAAATCCGTTCATTTGGCAGAGGTGGATGGAAATGTGGAATTTGAACATATCCGTTTTGGGTATAACGAAAATAAAACAATTATCCATGACTTTTCAGCTTCTGTAAAAGCCGGCCAGAAAATTGCCATTGTAGGGCCTACCGGGGCGGGAAAGACCACGATGGTAAATCTCCTGATGCGGTTTTATGAGGCACAGGGCGGGGAAATCAGGATTGACGGCACGCCGATTCAGTCACTTACCCGTGAGAATGTCCATAACTTGTTCTGTATGGTTCTGCAGGATACGTGGCTGTTCGAGGGGACAATCCGGGAGAATATCGTCTATTCTAAAGAGGGCGTTACGGATGAACAGATGGTGGCGGCCTGCAAAGCAGTGGGATTACACCATTTTATCAAAACACTTCCCAAAGGGTATGACACCGTATTGAATGACAATGCCAGTCTGTCCGCAGGCCAGAGGCAGCTTGTCACGATTGCGAGAGCCATGATAGAAAATGCGCCTATGCTGATTCTGGATGAGGCGACAAGTTCTGTGGATACCCGTACTGAAATACTGATCCAGAACGCAATGGATAAGCTGATGGCAGGGCGTACTTCTTTTGTGATTGCTCACCGCCTGTCTACGATTAAAAATGCGGACTTGATTCTGGTTATGAGGGACGGGGATATTGTGGAAAGCGGAAATCATTCGGAGCTGCTGGCAAAGGAAGGTTTTTATGCAGAACTTTACAACAGCCAGTTTGAAAGGGCATCGTGATATGGAGGAACAGATTTTACAATTACAGCATTATATCAATGGCAGCCGCTATACGGTTGCCATTACCGGCGCAGGGATTTCAATGGCAGCCGGGATTATGGATTTTGCACATATGAATTTTCCCTTAGTCCTGCAAATGAGTTCTTCGGCGGTACTGAAAAGTGCGCCGAACCATTATTACAATACGGCGAGGAAAGCGTTTTTAAATGCCATGTTTGAGAACGGGCCGAGTATTGCTCATAGAAAACTGGCGGAATATGAAAGGCGTGGTCTGCTGCAGGGTGTCATAACTACGAATATTGACTGCCTGCATACGCTGGCAGGCTCCAGGAATGTGGCAGAGATTCAGGGCAGCTTTGGGTTTAATAAGTGCTTGAAATGCGGGCAGGAGTACAATGATGTGCAGATATGGAATCAGGGAAAAGCTCCGCGCTGCGAAAAATGTGGAGGCGTGATTGGAGCCTTTCCGGTATATAAGCATATCGGACTGGTGGAGGATGAAGTGCGGAAAGCAAGGAGCTTTGCGGCACAGGCGGAGCTTGTTATCATTATCGGCGCACAGGGCAGCTATGGAGGGGTTTACTATCCTTATATCCGGTCTGGCGCAAAGATTGTGCAGATCAATCCGAAAGCTACACAGTTTGATGATGTGGCGGTCTTGAATATTCGGAAAGGGGCGGATGAGGTTTTTTCCAGATTACAATAGCCAGATATGGAAGAACGGGAGGTGGTAATTATACGGAAAATGAAGTGTCCGGAGAAGCGGTGTAGGAAGAGGGTATGCGATATTGGAGAAACGGTTTCTGGCTGGATCATCGTGTCGCTGAAATGCCCTAACTGTGGCAGGGTGGTAAAGGTGTACTGGAAACCGAGTGGAAAAAGATAAATATACATAGCGGGAAAGAATGGCAGGAAGGTATCCTGCTATTTTTACTTTTATAGATTAAAACGTTTCTTTTGTGGTCATACTAAAGTTATCAATGGTAATTTATGGAAATTCCCATTGTACGGCTTGGCAGGTCAGCCATGCCAGATAACTGAATATGTACCGAGCGAGTGGGACCGCATTGTGTCGAGTCACGAATGGCCGGAGTAAAGCTAGTGAATTATTTTAGATTTCTTACAAAGAGCTTTCTCAGGGCCATTTTTTGCCTTTTTTCAAAGCCAGTCCCACATCTGAATGAGAGCGTTCCTAACTTTACGAAGCCGTAAAGGAAGGAACGCTTTATGTCTTTTAGGAAAATCAAAGTCAAGTCAGGAAACGAAGAATCCACACTGGAAGTTACGGAAGAAGAATATAGTAATTATTACCGTACGTGGTGGCAGCAGAAAAAGCATGAGCAACGGAACCGGGAGGCAATGGAGCAGAACGGCTATACGGAAGAATCCTATGAGGCGTGGCAGGATAATGCCTCGGAGGGAGCGGGCATCCCGGACATGGAGCTGCCGGGTGTGGACGAGCTGGTGGAGAAAAAGCTGCTGCTTGGTGTGCTTGCGGATGCGATGGATTCCCTCCTGCCGGAAGAGAGGGAGCTTGCCATGAAAGTGTTCGGGGAAGAAATGTCCCTTGCTGATTATGCGGATATGAAGAAACAGAATCCCCGGACGCTTTCAGATCATAAACGGAGAATATTATCCAAGTTGCGGAAGTTTTTCTCGGAGCATGGTTTTGAGGTTGACAGCAGATGACCGTATCTGTCGGCAAAGGTATTTCTGCGACAAATTTTACGGGAAATGTCGAACGGTTTTCAAGAAAATTTCATTTTAGCCCACCGAAAACAGAAAAAGTGTCATTACGAAAGGTAGGAGGGTAAATTTCGGAGCCTTCCAAAACGGCAGGAAAGGAGGGAACGGAGCCAATGGAAAAATCACAGGAGCTTATCGGTATCCTGCAGGCGATCAGCATCGTGGCGAAAGGCCTCGCCGCCAAGCTGATGCAGATCGAGAAGGAAGTGG
>CATLAS010000056.1 GCA_949878535.1 uncultured Eubacteriales bacterium
GGAACATAAACTATTGTACAAATCAATATATGCGCCTGCTGATGTGTGCCAGGAAAAATCCTGTTTCATAATCTGCGCCGCTATTTTTTGATGCAGACGTGTGTCTTTGTAGATGCGGAGCGCCTGTGTAATTTTTTCATACAGCGCATCCGTACTGTACTCTGTAAAGACAAGACCGCAGCCCTGTACCTTTTCTTTTTTTATGATTAAGGGCTGGATTGAATCGGACAGCCCGCCGGTTTTCCGAACAATGGGAATCGTACCGTAGCGGCAGGCTATCATTTGCGCTAGCCCGCAGGGCTCGCTCGCAGAGGGCATGAGAAAGAAATCAGCGGCGGCATAGATTTGCTTGGAGAGGGCTCTGTCATATTTTATGAGGGCACGCATCTTTTGGGGAAAGGATTTCTCCAGTTCGTGAAAAAAGGTTTCATATTGATTTTCTCCTGTGCCCAGCACAATCAATTGTGCGTCCTGCTGGGAGAGGAGGCGCTGCGCTGCCTGACAAAGCAAATCGGTTCCTTTGTGTTCTACTAAACGGGATATTACAGCGAACAGGGGAACGTCACCTCGACAGGGAAGCCCTATGGCAGCTTGCAGAAAGGATTTGTTTTCTTTTTTGCGGCGGACAGTTGCGCCAGTATACGGACGGGTAAGAATCGGATCCGCGGCTGGATTGTAATATGCATAGTCGATTCCATTTAGGATTCCGGAGAGCTTTGCGGCATGCTGCCGCAGCACTGCGTCCAGTCCGTGTCCCATAGAAGGATTGCGGATTTCCTTTGCATAGGCAGGGCTTACCGTGGTCACCTGATCGGCAAGTGCGACAGCGCCCTGCATCAGATTGATTTCCCCTGCCCAGCCCGCAGCTTTTGCATGAGCAGGCGACAGGGCAAACACATCTTCCAGCATGCTCATAGAAAATCTTCCCTGATATTCTATATTATGAATGGTGAATACCGTTTTTATGCTGTCATAGCCCCTTCTGCCTCCGAAAAGGAATGTATTATACAGAATAGCAGGGGCTCCCTGCCAGTCATGGGCATGGAGAATATCTGGATAAAAACCGATATGCTCCAGCATGTCCAGAACTGCCATGGAAAAAAAGGCGAAGCGTTCTCCGTCATCTGGATAGCCGTAGATATACTCACGGCCAAAATAAAAATCATTTTCAATAAAATAATATAGAACGCCAGCCCGGTGCAGACTGTATATGCAGCAAGGCTGCATCCGCCAGGAAAGGCGGACGAAGAAATCTGCTTCTTTGGTAATTTCTGCCCGTAGGGCGGTGTCGATACATCCGTACAGCGGGAGTGCAACCCGGATATCTGCCGAATTTCCGCAGGCGGATCGGAGTGCGGCAGGCAGACTGCCGATTACGTCTCCCAGTCCGCCTGCTGCTGCAAAAGGCATGCATTCTGCCGCCACATATAATATTTTTGTATTTTTCAAATCATTTTCCCTTTACTAATATAAAACGGAAGGGATTCGTGACCGGCTAAGGTGCGCGCGTCCCGGATGATTACATTTTTGTCTGCAATGACACAGTTCAGTGTAACATTTTCCCCTGTAATACTGTCCTGTAGCAAAACGGAATTTTTGACTACTGTTCCTCGGCGCACCTGTACGCCACGGAATAAAATGGAATTTACTACTGTACCGTCGATTCGGCAGCCGTCTGCGATCAGGGCATTTGCGATGACAGCACCATCTCCGTACTGGGTGGGCGGGGAATTACGCACTTTTGTATAAACGGGTCTGTCCTTTACATTAAACAGTGCGTCACGTGTATGTGTGCGCAGCAGATCAATATTCGCATGGTAGTAGCTGGAAAGACTGTCAATTTTGCCAAAGTAGCCGTCGTGCCGGTATATGCGGATGTTGGCACTTCCCATAGAGGAGGATAGTGCCTGTCTGTAAAAGGATGTATAGCCGTGGGCAAGTGCGTCCAGCAGCAGGGTGAGCAGAAAGCTTTTGGAAAATACCATAATATTGGTGCTGACGTCATGCTCGCCCCGGAGCAGTTTTGTATGCTCCACAAAATCTGTTACAGTTCCGTCCTCATCTGCATATATAATAGAATTTCCGGGACTCGGTTCCATAGAACCGAGATTGATCTGCTTTGTTACAATGGTCAGATCTGCGCCATCCTGTTCATGCTCCTCCAGGATTTTCGACAGGTTGATATTGCAGATTGCATCGCAGTCGGACAGAACAATGGCATCCTCGCTGCAATGCTTGATGAATTCCATTACGCCGATCAGGGCTTCCAGCCGGGTGGTGTACAGTTTCCCCGCTCGGGGATTTTCGTAAGCAGTGACAAAAGGCGGGAGAATGATAACGCCGCCGCCCCGGCGGGCAAGATCCCAGTCCTTGCCAGTGCCGATATGGTCCATTAGCGAACGGTAGTTGTTGTGGGTTACGATTCCCACTTTGGTGATTCCTGAATTCACCATATTGGACAGGGCAAAGTCCACCAGACGGTATCTTCCGCCGAAGGGAAGAGACGCCATGGTGCGTGTTGCGGTCATCTGCGGAACGCTTTGGTCATGTATATTGGAAAAAATCAGTCCTGCCGCTGTCATAGTAGTTCTCCAGCCTTTCTTTTATATAAAGTTGCATCATCGCAGATCAGGCAGCATCATGCCTGCCTCCACCGTTTTATTATCGCCGATTGCAACGCCTTCGCCGATCACTGTCAGTCCGTTTCCGCTTTCCCGGATTCCACCTATATGGGCGCCCATACCGATATGCACATTGGAATCCAAAATTGAATATTCCACACATGCGTCCTCTTCTATTATCGTACCGTCCATGACTACAGTATCTCGCACGACTGCGCCGGGCATGACCCGCACGCTTGGAAAGAGAACTGCATTTTCCACGGTGCCGTAAATTTCGCAGCCTTCCGTGATGATAGAATTTTTTATTTTTGCACTGTCGCCAATAAATTGGGGCGGCAGGGGATCATGCCGGGTAAACACCCGCCATGCGTCGTCTTCCAGGGAAAACACCGGCCGCGGTCCCAGCAGGTCCATATTGGCTTCCCACAGACTTGTAATTGTGCCTACATCCTTCCAGTAGCCGTCAAACTGAAACGCCATCATTTTTTCTCCGGCTGCCAGCATGGCGGGAATAATGTTTTTTCCGAAGTCGTTGTCAGATGCAGGATCTTTTGCATCTTTGGTAAGATATTCGTACAGTTTTTTTCGGTTGAATATATAAATTCCCATGGAAGCTTTGGTGGATTCCGGTTTTTCCGGCTTTTCTGCAAATTTTGTAATGCGCTGTTCCCAGTCGATTGTCATGATACCGAATCGGCTTGCTTCTTCTATGGGAACGTCAATGACGGCAATGGTACAGTCAGCGCCTCTGTTTTTGTGAAACCGAAGCATTTTGGAATAGTCCATTTTATATATATGATCTCCCGATAGAATCAGAACATACTCCGGGTCAAACTGATCAATGAAACGCATGTTCTGATAGATGGCGTGGGCAGTTCCCTTGTACCAGTCTCGGGAATGCTGCCCCTGATAGGGAGGAAGAATTTTTACGCCGCCGTAGGCGCGGTCCAAATCCCATGGAAGCCCGTTGCCAATATAATCATTTAAAATAAGGGGCTGATACTGGGTGAGTACACCTACGGTGTCGATTCCGGAATTGGTGAAATTGGACAGAGGAAAATCAATAATTCGGTATTTTCCCCCAAAGGGTACGGCGGGCTTTGCGACCTGTTGGGTCAGTGCATATAGCCGGCTGCCCTGACCGCCCGCCAGCAGCATGGCAACGCACTCTTTTTTCTTGAACATATAAACTCCATTCTAAAGTGTTGTAGTTGAATCGGATATGGAGCGTTTGGGGGTTCTGCGCAGAAAACAAGCTCCGTATGCAGGTAAATTGAGTGTGAGATATTGCTGAAACTCTCCCCATGCGCCGTCTGAAGTCGGCAGGGTACCGTTTTCCTTTCCGCTGCCTCCGTAGCAGGTGCTGTCAGAATTGAAAATTTCGGTATATTCTCCCGCCTGCGGCACGCCTATTGTAAAATCAGGACGCTCTACCGGAGTGAAGTTCAGAACGATGATCACTTCTCTCCCGCTTTTATCAATCCGCCGATAGGAGAGAACGCTCATATCCCGGTTGTCTGCGTCAATCCATGCAAAGCCTTTCCAACTGTTGTCCTGTTCCCACAGGGCAGGTGTTTCCAGATAAATATGGTTTAGCCGTGCACTGTATAGCTGGAGCATGGCATGCTTTTCATAGTCTAATAAAAACCATTCGATTTGTCCGCTATAGTCCCATTCTTTGAATTGCCCGATCTCGCTGCCCATAAAGGTCAGCTTTTTTCCGGGCTGTGTCATCATATATGCCATAAACAGTCGCGCCTGGGCGAATTTTTCTTCATAGGTGCCCGGCATTTTATCTAAGAAGGATTTTTTACCGTGTACTACTTCGTCATGGGAAATGGGTAAGACAAAGCCTTCCGCATAGGCGTACATCATAGGAAAGGTGACTTTGTTATGGTTGTGCTTTCGGAATAGGGGATCGGTCATGGCATAGCTGAGGGTGTCATTCATCCATCCCATATTCCATTTCAGAGAGAATCCCAGTCCGCCCCGGTCAAAGGTGGTGATATCCGGCCACGCGGTGGATTCTTCTGCAATAATCAATACGTCGGGGTAGTAAGAGGTCATAATGGAATTAAGTTTCTGAAAGAAAGCGATTGCTTCCAGATTTCGGTTGTCTCCATGGACATTTGGTACCCACTCCCCATCTTTTTTGCCGTAATCCAAATACAGCATAGAGGCGACTGCGTCAACCCGCAGTCCGTCGATGTGATACTTGGACGCCCAGAATACTGCATTGGAAATCAAGAAGGACTGCACTTCGGGTCTGCCAACGTCAAAGCATCGGGTACCCCAGTCGGGCTGCTCCATTCGGTCTTTTCCCTGATACTCGTATAAGGGACCGCCGTCCAGTTCAAAAAGCCCAGCTTCATCTTTGGGAAAATGTGCAGGTACCCAGTCCAGAAGCACACCGATTCCGGCGCTGTGCATATGATCTACAAACGCCATAAAATCCTGTGGCGTGCCGAATCGGGAGGTAGGGGCAAAATATCCTGTAAGCTGATACCCCCAGGAACCGTCGAAGGGGTATTCCATAATAGGCATCAGTTCCACATGGGTGTATCCCATTTGCAGAACATAGGGGGCGAGCTCTCTTGCAAGCTCCCTGTAGGATAAATATGTGCCGTCGCTGCGGCGCATCCAGGAAGCGGCATGGAGTTCATAGATATTGATTGGCTGCCTGCGGCAGTTTTCCCTTGTATATTTGTGCCTGCGGGAGCGCATCCAGATCTGGTCGTGCCAGGTGAATCCATTTATATTCCAGAAACGGGAGGCAGTGTTGGGCTGAAGCTCCGCATAAAAGGCATAAGGATCGGCTTTATATAAGTCTCCCTTTTTTGTGTGCAGCTTGTATTTGTAACCGTAGCCGTCTCCAAAACGGTCTGAGGGGATTTCTCCTTCCCAGACCCCTGCAGGATCAATGCGCGTCATGGGATCTGTTTCTTCCCAGTTATTGAATGCGCCTACAACAAATACTGCATCTGCTCCCGGTGCCCAAAGGCGAAAGGTATACCTGTCCCCAGTACGGTGCGCGCCAAGATATTCGTAGGTGCGGTAGTTTGTTCCTTCATGGAATAAATACAATGCCTGACTGTCTTGCTTCATTGGTGTCTGTACCTCCGTTCTGCGGTGTTTGATGAACTTTGTAAGCCCCCCTTGTGCAAAGGGGGGAAAATCACGGCTTTGCCGCGATGGGGGGATTGTCTATGCTATCGTTTTGAATAATCTATAAATCGACTGTCCCTACAGACAATCCCTCCGTCGCGCCTTATGGCGCGACACCTCCCTTTACACAAGGGAGGCTATAAAAAGTGTGTGCGCTGTGCTGCCTCCTTTTGCTGTGGGGAGGTTATAAAAAGTATGTGTGTCGTGATATTCCCTCTTTGCTGGGGGGAGCCTTTTCGTTAGTGTGTGATACAAAAATCCTATAAAAAAAGAAAAAGACCCTCTCGGATCTTCTTCTGATTTTTTTGATTTTTCGTCAATCCACCGCCGGCAGCATCTGTGCGAACTGCAAAAAGGATGCAAAGTCCATTGTTCCTGCCTGATCCAATGAACGCTCGCCCCGTACATGCAGATAGTCGGTTATCAGGATCACCTGCATTCCTGCGTCCAGAGCTCCCATATCATCCATTGTATCGTTGCCTACCATCAAACATAGCTCGATCGGCGAGCCCACAGCATCGGCTGCTTCTTTGAAATAGCCAGCTGACGGTTTGCAGTAGCGGCAGTTATCAAAGTTGGTGATATGGTCGAAGTCCTCGGGCGCAATTCCCGCCCAGACCATACGTCGGCGATTGGCGGACAGGGGAAATACCGGATTTGTAGCGCACACAAGC
>CATLAS010000057.1 GCA_949878535.1 uncultured Eubacteriales bacterium
TTTATTTTATGAAAAAAATTTTTTAAAATCATAAAGCTCCATGTAAGATCCGCTGTGCAGCTCCAAAAGAGGCAACACGCTTCATTCGCTTTATTAAGCCTCCCTTGTGCAAAGGGAGGTGGCGCAGCTCTGCTGTGACGGAGGGATTGTATGAGACAATCTTCCAACTTATATAATCCTGCAAAATGATAGCAGAACAATCCCTCAGTCGCTGTCGCTACGCATCACTGCGTTTGGGCGACAGCTCCCTTTGCACAAGGGAGCCTATTGATGCTCGCACTCCACCGTCAGTTTCCTTTACTGGGGGGAGCCTTTACGAAAACCCATGCTCTCATAACACAAAACCCGGGAAGAATTCTCTTCCCGGGTTCTTTTTGATCCCATATAAATTATCGGCTCATTCCCTGCTGACGCTGTCTGGAAATATTGATAGCACCTTCCGGAATACTGGATATATGATCCAAAGACATTCCCGTTCCCAGTGCAACGCAGGATACAGCACGCTCAGCCACTCTGGTCTTAATTCCCGTAACGTTGGCAATCAGCCGATCCAAACCGTACAGCAAGCTGCCGCCGCCGGTCATCACAATTCCGTTATACAAAATATCGCCCACGAGCTCCGGCGGAGTACGCTCAATTACGGAGCAAACCGCTTCAATAATCGCTGTAATCGGCTCTTCCAACGCATCCGGCATTTCCAGTGAAGAAATACGAACCACCCGCGGCAGTCCCTGCACCAAACAACGACCCTTGACCTCAATCATACGAGGTTCGTCCCGCTGCCATGCAGCGCCTACTTTAATTTTAATTTCTTCCGCAGTGCGTTCCCCAATGAGCACATTATGTCGGCGACGCACATATCGGATGATCGCTTCGTCAAACCGGTCTCCTGCAACCTTGATGGATTCGGAAACAACCACGCCCCCCAGAGAGATCACGGCAACGTCCGTGGTACCTCCTCCAATATCAACAATCATATTTCCGTTGGCACTGGAAATATCAATGCCTGCGCCGATTGCAGCCGCAACTGGTTCTTCAATCAGATAAGTTTTCTTCGCCCCCGCCTGGGTAGCAGCATCTACAACCGCACGTTCCTCTACTTCCGTAATCCCACTGGGCACGCAAATGATGACCCTGGGTGCAAAGAACGAAGATCCGCACGCTTTTTTTATAAAATACTGAATCATCCGCAAAGTATATTCATACTGGCTGATTACACCGTCCCGAAGCGGACGGATTGCAGTGATATTGCCCGGCGTGCGCCCAAGCATCATTTGCGCTTCCCGCCCCACCTTCAGGATATTATCCGTATTCTGATCGATAGCCACGACAGAAGGCTCTTTCAGCACGATACCCTTTCCCTGTACATAAACCAATACAGTAGCGGTACCCAGGTCAATTCCAATGTCTTTACGCATACCGAGGTGCATATCTCTGCTCCTTTCTCCGATATCGGACGTTTTATACATTCTCATAAAACCGCAGTGTTGCATTTATTTTACCACACAATCTTGCATTTTGCAATGAAAAACCATTTTTTTCTTGTTCTTCTTTTTTCATCTTAATGTATTCTATGCCAAACCAATAGAATAATATGTGCTTTTTTCAAAAAAGCATATGTTGGAACGGATTAAATTGTAAATTCGTCCAAAAATTCAAACATTTTTCAAAATTTTATGGTATACTGCTTTCAGCATTAAATCTTATATCCCGCAGCACGCGCTGCAAGATTTTATCATCTGGGAGGAATAGAGTTTGATTGAGGTTAAGAACGTATCCAAAAACTACGGCCCCGTATCAGCAGTAAAAGATATCAGCTTTACAGTGGAAAAAGGGCATATCTACGGATTTCTGGGACCCAACGGCGCCGGAAAATCCACTACAATGAACATGATCACCGGCTGCCTTGCCGCAACCTCCGGTGAAATCACTGTCGCCGGTCATGACATTTACAGCGAGGCAATGGAAGCCAAACGGCATATCGGATATCTGCCTGAACAACCGCCTCTGTACACCGACATGACCCCCTTTGAATATCTTTCTTTTGTAGGAAGAGCAAAGGGGCTTTCCAAAGGAGAATTATATGACCAGATAGAATCAGTCATGGAAAAGACCGGCATTACAGATGTCGCTGATCGTTTGATCCGCAATCTCTCCAAAGGATACAAACAGCGTGTAGGAATTGCCCAGGCAATTCTGGGAAATCCGGATATTATTATTTTGGACGAGCCTACTGTGGGACTGGATCCGATCCAGATTGTAGAAATCCGGCAGCTGATCCAGGAGCTTGGTCAGAAGCACACAGTCATTCTGTCCAGTCACATTCTCCAGGAAATCAGCGCAGTTTGCGACTGGGTGATTATGATATCCAAAGGAAAAATCGTTGCCAGCGATGCTATTGATAACCTGCTGTCTGGTACAGAAGGCAACACATCCATTCACTTGGAAACAGAAGGCAATGCCGACACAATCCGCAAAATCCTGCAAAAAATAAAGGGCGTTGAAAAGCTTTCCTTTGCCGAAAAAGGCAGCCGTCTGTCCGTAACTGTTTCCGTTGGGCAGGACGCGCATCCAGGAGACGATATTTTTATGGCACTGCGTCATGAAAATTTGCCAGTGCATTCTATGACGGACGGCGTCAGCCAGAACACACTGGAAGACCTCTTTATTCAGCTTGCGGGAGAAAGCCTGGACGCCGGTGCAGCATATGCCGCGGAAAAAGCAGCAAAAAAAGAGAAAAAATCCAACAAGGAACCCACCGGAACATCTCCACTCGGACCTGCATATTATACAGATTCCGATAAAGCGGATCCTTCTTCCGAGGACACTGCTGAAGAATCCGATACTTATGAACCGCTGTTTGAGGATAAGGAGGAAAATGACAAATGAGTGCAGTGTTCAGAAAAGAATTCCGGTCCGGCATGTGCGGCATGACAGGCATGATTTTCATTGCCTATGTGCTACTGTTCCTGGGCCTTAATACGGTTTATGTAAATTATCGTTACGGCGTTGGCAGCTTTGAAATTGTAATCGTCTCCGCCGCATTCCTTTCCCTTCTGGCAGTACCCCTGCTCACTATGCGGTCATTTTCCGAGGAGCGGCACAACAAGACAGATCAGCTGCTATATTCCCTCCCCATCGGCACAGGCAAAATTGTGCTTGGCAAGTTTTTTGCCATGGCAGCTATTTTCGCCATTCCTACATTGGTCGCATGCATTTATCCGCTGATCGCCAGTCTTTACAGCAGTGGCGGCATAAACCTTGCCATCGGATACGGTGCAATCCTCGCCTATTATCTGCTTGGCTGTGCCGTTATTGCAATCTGTATGTTTCTCTCCACACTGACAGAAAGTCAGGTCATTGCCGCAATTATCAGCATCGGTGCAATTTTACTGATGTATTTCACCAATATAATCCTGTCTGTCCTTCCAAGCGGTGCCTGGGTATCTCTCGCTGCTGTAATCATTCTGGCACTGGTCGTGGCCGGCATTTGCTTTGCAGCAACGAAAAGTGCAGTGATCAGCGGCATTTGTGCCGCGGTGCTGGTTGTTGGCGCAGTAATCGTATATATTATGAACGCCTCTCTTTTTGAAGGACTGATTGAAACAATCATCGGTTCCGTTGAAATTTTCAAACCTATTGAAAGCTTCACCTTGGGCACCTTTGATATTGCCTGTCTGTTCCGATATCTGTCCATCTGCGTTTTGTTTATATTCTTTACCGTGCAATCCTTTGAGAAACGGCGCTGGAACTAAGGAGGAATCGAAACATGAATGAACAAAAAAAATTGAAAAATAGAAAAGCAATACGCATCGGTTCCTTCAGTATTGGTATATCCATTGTGGTTCTGGCAATTGTGATCGCGGCAAACCTGCTTGTCGGCAGTCTGCCCTCATGGATCATCCGCCCAGACACCACTTCCGAAGGAATGTTTACAATCGGCGACACAACCAAGGAAATCGTAGCCGGATTGGAAACAGACGTTACCCTGTATCACATCACCCAGTCTGACAACGCAGATCCCGTTGTACAGGAAATTCTGCAGCGATATGCGGATCTGAGTTCCCGTATCAAAGTAACGCAAATTGATCCTGTAGCAAACCCCACTTTCATTTCCAAGTATACCAAAGCAGACCAGCTTGCAGAAAACAGCATCATCGCCGAAAGCGACAAGCGCAGCACTGTGATAAACGGAAACAGTTTATATATGTACAAACTTCCCGGAGATGATGTTAAATACTACACCCAAAGCGAATATGAAAGCATCAATCAGCAATATGCAATGTACTATGGACAATATATAAGTGCAACCCAATACTTCTTTGGTGAAAACGAACTCACCCGTGCCATTGATTATGTTATGACCGACACGCTGCCTGTACTATATGCAGTCGGCGGACACGGCGAAATTGAATTTGGCGAAACATTCACCTCTGCTGTCGCAGACGAAAACGTAGAGCTGCGGGATCTGACTTTGATCTCCGGAGAAACGCAGGGCATTCCGGAAGATGCCGCAGCAATCATTCTGAATGTGCCGCAAACGGACATCACCGATGAAGAACTGGAAATGCTCAAAACGTATTTAAACGACGGCGGAAATATTCTCCTTATGACTTACTTCCAGTTCTGTACTGCGGATGCCGTTCCGAATATCGCAGCTCTCACAGAATATATGGGGCTCACCGCAACTGCCGATGTCGTTTTAGAGGGAGACAATGCAAAGTATTATCAAACTCCCAGCATTGTCCTTCCCACCCTTTCTGAGCAAGGACTGGGCGCCAATCTTCCCAGCACAAATATCTACACGTATATGGCGAATGCCCATCCGATTACCAATACACAGTCCAACGAGAATGTAACGGCTATACCTCTGATGACCACATCTGACGCCGCATATCTGTCCGCAGAACTTGAAAAGGAAGAAAAAGAAACCGCATCCTTTACCTTAGCTTGGGAAGCTACCTTAAATGAAGGCGGAAAGCTGATCTGGTTCTCTTCCCCTTATCTGTTCACGGAGGACTTCATCCAATCAAATGCCCAAGTTCTGACAGCTGCATTGCAGCAGGTTTGTGAAAAAACCGCTTCTGTCTCCATAGTTGGCAAAAACACACCCTCATCTGCTTTGGATATAACACAGGCGGACACAACCACATGGTTTATCGTTATGGTTATCGCAGTTCCGCTGATTCCTCTGGTAACCGGGTTTGTAATCTGGTTCCGCCGCCGGAGAAAATAAGGAGGGACATCTGTGAGAAAGACTGGGAAAAGCGTTTTAACACTTGTAATTCTCTTGATCGTACTTGGAGGACTGATTGCAGGCTATCTGATTTTAAAGCATTTTAACTCCCTTGAAACAATGGAGGAAGATTCCTCTATCACTTTGCTGGATAAAACAGACAAAACAGTAACTGCACTGCGGTACAGCAACGGAGAAACAGACCTGTCCTTCGCTTACAAAAACGATGTGTGGGAATATGCGCTGGATAGCCACTTTCCCCTGCAGCAGGATGTCCTGCAAAATATGGCGGTGTCTGCCAGCACTGTTACTGCAAAAACACAGGTAGATGCAAGAGATAACACAGATGAAACATACGGACTGGACACGCCAGCTCTCACCGTGGATGTTACATTCTCAGACGGATCCGCATATACCTATACGTTTGGAGACATCAATGATTTTAACGGATATCAGTATTTCGCCATTTCAGAGGACGATGCAATTTATATGGTGGACGCATCCATGGCAAAATCCTTTGGCAGTCCGCTGAACACACTATATCAGGCAGAAACCTATGTACTGCGGGATCAGGGTGTACAAGCTTCCGATATTACATCCATTCTGTTGGAAACTGCCGCCGGAACTACCAAACAAATCACAGATGCAAGCGGAATAGAAGCCCTGTTCAAACATGTGGACACATTGAATCTGAATTCCTGGGTAGATTATTACGCCGATCCGGAAGAAATGCAGGAGACATACGGCGTTCACCAAGGAAGTGACCGCATCACCGTCACATACAATTCCAAAGACGGCAGCAGCAGTGCCTACACCGTGTATATAGGAAGCAAATTCGAACGGGTAACAGACGACGAGACAGACTCCGCAGAAGATCCCGGATTCGAATATTTCTACAGTCCAGAAGATTCATCTGTTGTGTACACCACAGATGAAGAGACGATAAACGCAATTTTCGCGTATTTAACGTACACACCCGCCTCGTCTGACACCACTGAAGAAGCATGAGTCAAAAAGAACTCCCCGTTAGGGGAGTTCTTTTTAAGTAACAGTTAAGATAAGAGAGAAGAATCAGTTTTTACCAGCAAGCATGAGGCGGAGCTGTGTTACATCGGCGGGAGTAATTCTGCCGTTTCCATCTACATCAGCTGCCGCACGCTGTGCATCGGTAGGTACTTCTCCTTCCGGAAGCTTGCCA
>CATLAS010000058.1 GCA_949878535.1 uncultured Eubacteriales bacterium
T
The DNA here is from genome assembly GCA_949878535.1 of uncultured Eubacteriales bacterium. GTDB lineage: Bacteria > Bacillota > Clostridia > Oscillospirales > CAG-272 > Avispirillum. Next base: position 2 of record CATLAS010000058.1, read on the forward strand.
ACGCGGATTCCCCCTATAGAGCCACGCAGTAGATCCCATAGGGAACCTATTATCACTCTTTTATTCCATATGCCTGCACACTGCCCGCATGGGACAACTGTCGCAGGGCATACGACTACCCCGCCGGACCGGTCTGGAACACGCCTGTCCGCTTTTCACCCGACTGCCTGCCTTTTGCAAAGCAGCAGTCAGTCCCTGATATATATTCTGAAATTCTTCTTCCGTTGCAAGACTGCTGCTTTTGGAATAACTTCCATCCCGGTTCAAAGTGACTGGAATATATTTGCCGGACACATCCTTGTCCATAGCACGAATCACACTGTCATCCTGCAAAATAATCCCCCGGCGGGAAATACTTTTCCGCGCTTCCTGCCCGGCCTCTTCCCGGTTAAGCGGAACCGGTGAAGAAGCATCTCCGGGACGGGCGCTGAAATACACCGCTCCGGCCGGAATAAGCTTTTCGCCCGCCGGTGCAAGCTTTTGATAAAAAGGACTGCCCGCACTGGAACATATGGAAAACAGATACAGCAGCAGCTGCACGTTGTGTCCTTCCAAAACCTCTTTCAGAGAAAAATTCTTGCTTCCTGTTTTATAGTCCGCCACCCGAACATATACCTTTCCGTCCCGGCGCAGTATATCCAGCCTGTCCACAATGCCCCGCATCGTCATGGTTCCCCCTGCTTCCAGAGGGATACGCAGCGCGGGGAGTGTCTCATCGAAGCCCACCGGTAATTCAAATGCATACGGTACAAACTCTGCCTGTCCGAATTCTTCACTAAGGGACTCGCCATATAAAATCACACTTCGCTGTAGTCTGCGGAACAGATAGTCTGTTCGCCGACTGGGAGGAGCTCCGTGACTGACCGATTCAATATACTGCCGAATCAACCGTTCGGATCGGCTGACAATGGTCTCCTGCCCAAGAGGGAATCCATCGGAAACAGATTCACTCATAAAATTTTCCAAAATCTTATGTACAAAATTGCCCACATCCACCGGGCGAATCTCCGCTGTCCGTCCCTCGTCCAGCCGAAGCACATATCGGCAGTAATAGGAAAAGGGGCAGTCGCCGAACATCTCTAACCGGGACTGGGTCATGGAAAGATCCCCGCCAAACAGTGCCTGCGCTGTATCTGTACCCACGCTGTCTCTATCTGCGGACAGATTTCCCTGCGGGATTGACCTATCTCCCAGCAAGATCTCCAGCACCTCTCCTGGGGGAGTATCCAAAAGAATGGGGAGCAACCGTCGCCCCGCATTTTCCGACCAAACCAAAGCAAGGGGATCCGGCTTTGTGAGATCCGTCCTTTTTGCATTCGGCAAGAGCTGCATAATCCGCGCAGCACCGGAAGAAGGATGCCATGTGCCATCCATACAGGGTATCATCACGGTAAGGGTTTCATCCGGGGCACAAACAGAGCGGTAAAAATGGAACAGGGCTTCTCCTTGCCGCGCCGCAGAATCGGGTGAAAGCGCAATTCCCAAACCGGAAAGGGTTTCTTTATCCAAAGCGCCAAAGAAACCATTATCAGAAGGCACTGCGGGAAATTCACCGTATACTGCTCCGAGAAGAATTACATGGTGCACATCATCCAGACGCACACTGTCCGCACTGCCCAGCACCACCCGGTCGATTCCATCCGGAATCGTTCCGATTTTACATGCCTCTGCCGTTCGACGGAGCAGCCCGCCAAACCGCGCTGCATCCATCTCTCCGCCACCGGTCTGCACGTCTGCCTCTGCACCTTCCGCAATTGTATCCAGTATATCGCATAAAACTGCCCAAACCTGACGAACCTCCTGGGCTGCTGCCGCATCTCCACTTCGTTCCAGCCGATCAGCCTCATCTTGCAGGCGCGTATACACATCAAAATCACACAGCAGGCGATAGGCAGCAGTGCAGACAGATGCAGCTGTTCCGGGAAATGCGTCCGCAAAAGCGTCCAGCGCCGGTGCAAGCTGCTCCCTGGCCTGATTTGCCATGGCAAGCTGCTCCCGCCCCCATGCACTGATCGTTTCCGTGTATCCGTCCGGGTTCATGCTCCATCCGCCCGGATCACAAAATGTCCGCCTGCCCCGAATCCGCCACTTTTCCGTATACTGCTCCAGTGCATCGCAGCAGTCCGGACTGACCCCGGTCAGTCCTGTTTTGGCACAGGAGATCACATCCTCCCGTCTCCATCCTCCTGCTACAACGGAAGCAGCGGTAAGCAGCAGGCGCACTGCAGGCTGCATCACAGCCGTTTTCTTGCCGGAAAAATACACAGGAATTCCCAGATCTGTAAGAATTGTATCGGTAATGCTGCGCCGCTGCTCCATATCTGCCGCTACTACAGCAATATCCCCATAGTGAGCGCCTGTGCGGATTAGCTTTTGAATCACAGCACCGGCCGCATATGCTTCATCATAAATATCCCCACAGCGCACGATTTCTACATTGTCGGCATCGCCCTCATAAGGCTGCGCCGTATGATCCCACAAGCTGCGGGTGAGAATGCCCAGTGGACCAGACGCGGTGCAGGCAATTTCTCTGCTATGTACTTCCCGACCGCACTTCGCACACAGCCGCGCCACATCATGGGAGAATGTACGGATGTGCTCCAAATGCAGTTTTCCAACCGCTGCATCCGCTCGCAGAGGACAAGCAAAAGTCATAGTAAAATTTTCTGCTTGCTGTAAAATCTGCTCTGTAATTTTCATTTCCTTCGGCGTGAGGGTGTAAAAGGAATCAATATACACATCACATCCGGAAAAATAATTGTGATTTTTGAGAGTTTGCACCAGCGCATCAGGAATCTCCTGAGGATCATCATACACTGCGTGCAACAACGTGTCATACGCTGCAAAAATGGCAGAAAGATCCTGCAGTTTATCCCGCAGCGCGCTGCGTTCCCCATTTTTCTCCAGCTGCTCTGCCGCTTCCTCCAGCATCGCGGGCGTTACAGAATACGCCTTCAATTCATTCACCGCACGCAGCAGCAACGGAACATACCGATCCTCCCGTTCCTCACGCTTGTAAATACGGAGGCTGTCCCGGAGAGAAATCAAAGCATTCCACATGACAAGAGTTTTCTTTGCATCTGTGATATAATGCTTCGCTACCCCGCCGAACCGACGAAAAACGCTGTCTGCCAGACGGGTGAAGCTAACAATTTCTATCTGCATCATAGCGCGGGCAGGCAGTACACGTGCGCAGCGTCGGTCCCATACCAGCGCCTGCTGCTCGGGGACGATGAGTATGACCCTGCGGTTCTGTTTTAGGGAAAGCCCTATCTGATCCAGAACATATGCGCTTTTTTCTTTTGCCGAAAGCCCGAAAACAAGTTCTGTCATCCGTCCGCCTCCCCTGAAATTGTACTTATTATAATTATACAATATATACACGCCCGAATCAACAGCGTACCGGGTAGGATCATAAAATTTTTACGATTTGATCTTGCAAATATACGTATTTTATGCTATACTTCTATCTATAAAAAATGCAAAAAGGAGGACGTGCTCCGGCACGCAGAAATAACGATGGCTACATACCACGACGGCGCTGAAATCGACCGCTCCACACATTCTATCAACTACACAGAATTTACTGTAAAGAAAAAGACGGAAGGCATGCTGATTCTGGCAAAAATCGGTCTGATTCTTTTGTATATCGGAATCGTAGCGGCAATATGGGCACTGGCAAGCTGGTGGCTTGGATGTATCAGTCTGCTGCTTTCCATCATCACTTGGTATTTTACCTGGCCTTTTGTCAACATTGAATACGAATACACTACCGCTTCGGGAGACTTGCAGTTTACCAAGATTTACGGCGGAAAGAAACGCTCCCTCATCCTGGATAAGAAAATCAAGGATATGGAGCTGATCGCCCCCTACACATCTGAATATACAAGCAAATTTCCGTCCATTGCAAAAACATACGACTGCCGCAAAAGTGTAAAGCAGACGGAAGACGTATACTTTGCTGTATTCGATGAAAAAGGCGAAAAGCATCAGGTTCTGTTCCAGTGCACCAATAAGGCGCTGAAAATCTTCACAAAATACAACAAAGAAAATACTGTTACTGTAGACACCCTTCATTATTGATTCGGTTGTTCTAAAAATGCAGCACCCTCGCATAGATTCTTATAGGAATTTATGCGGGGGTGTTTCGCGTGAATAATACGAAAAAAAGAAATAATTATTTTATATTGCTGCTGGCAATGCTGCTTTTGTGCGCATGTAAGGGAACGGAGAAAAACACAGCGGTACTCTGGTATCAGGAAGGACCGGCAGAAATCAGCGGAGAAATACAAATCGAAGGTGTCACCTACGCGGTATCTTTGTCCCTTGGACGGGCAAACGATGGAGGAGACCGTGACATTACTTTGTCTTTCACCGCACCGGAAGAGATGGAAGGAATGACCTTCCGCCTGCGGGGGAAAGATATTTTCGCAGTATACGATACGGTGGAAATTCCTCTCACGAAAGAAGCGGCAGGGAATCTGTTTGTGCCGGCAGCATTGTTTGCATTAGATGAAAAAAACATCACGGAAATACAAAAAGGCGAGGATGGAAAAACGATTATCAAGTTATCTGACGGACAGAACGCATGGGATATTTCCACAGATGCAGAAGGGATTCCCACAAGCATTTCCGCCATTGTAGATGGTAAGAATATCACGTTTTCTATCCTGTCATACGTGCAAAAAGATGTGTGACGACAAAGATGCCCTTGTTAGGATTTGCTTCGCAGTCAAAAAAGGGCGTCTCACTATCAAAAGTCTCCCCTGTGCAAGGGGAGGTGTCACAGCTTGCACCATCCCTGCTTAAGCCCCCCTTGTGCAAAGGGGGGTGGCGCAGCTTGCACCATCCCTGCTTAAGCCCCCCTTGTGCAAAGGGGGGTGGCATGCCGTTAGGTATGACGGGGGGATTGTATGCATATACTACCAATTTACAGAACCTGCAAAATGACAGTATTACAATCCCCCACCCGCTCTGCGGGAGCCCCCTTTGCACAAGGGGCCTTTTTATTTATTGGTGCTCCGTGGGATGCCCCAGAGGGTCGCAAAACGAAACCCCGCATATGGGAGGTTGGTGCTTTACGGCAGCTCCCTTTGCTGGTAGAGACCTTTTCATTTTGCTGGACTGTTACTCTAAAAAAGGGACGCTATCATAGCGCCCCCTTTTTACACAGTGAAATCGACTAACCCGTAATTTCTACAGGAGCAGTGCCGCCCACACCATTATTTACATTCAGGCCGAAACTCACAGTAATTGCCTCGTCTACAGCCTGCATCATATGATCGTCCAAATGCCCCATTTTTTCCTTCAGCCTGCGCTTGTCAATGGTACGAATTTGCTCCAGCAGAACCACCGAATCACGCTGCAGACCTACCTTTTCTGCATACACGTCAATATGTGTGGGCAATCTGGTCTTGCCAAGTTTGCTGGTAATCGCGGCAGCAATCACAGTAGGACTGTATTTGTTTCCCACATCATTCTGCACAATCAACACAGGGCGCAATCCTCCCTGCTCACTGCCCACTACCGGGCTAAGATCTGCATAATATATATCACCGCGTTTGACTGTCACGTTATCACTCTCCGTTATCATAAACTTCCTTGCATTTCTGTTTTTAGTATTTCCGCAAAGGACACGGTTTTAATCATGAAACAGAGAAAATTTCCCGCAAAAATTTATTTTTCCGCATTTCTAAAATAATGCCGTTTACTCCTTACCGGGACTGCTTATTCCGTGCCCCAATATCATCATATTCCCTGTGACCTACCATTGACAAAAAGCCGTGTACAAGGTATAATGATCGCAGAAAAACTTGCTTACGCAGGGACGCATTTCTCTTGTGGCGAAACCGCTGCAAATCCAAAGGAGAGGCCCCCCAAAGTGAGAAACTCGAGCTTTGGGGGTTACGAAAGAAAGGCTTGGTTATATAAATGAAAAAAAGCACGCTGATCATTCTAATCGTCACAGCTGCACTTTTGATCGCTGCAGCTATAACCTGCGCTATTTTTCTGTTGCTGGATGATTCCGGACAGCAGCCTGAACAAACAGCAAAGCCAACAGACACCCTACATGAAAATGTTGAATACAGATACAACGAAGATGGCCAAATCTCCAAAATTATATATTACGACAATGATGTGCTCCAGGGCAGTACGGATTACGTATATATGGAAGACTATACCTGTATAGTCTACTTTGACAAGGATAACAAACAGACAGGATATGAGCAAACCAATCATAACGCCCTGAAAAATCCCACCAAATATGTAAAAAAAGAAGGGGATACGTTGCTCAAATCTATCGAATATGATTATTTTGACGACCTTGCCACGCTGCAGAAAAAAACCATAAAAACTTATACAGACGGTGT
>CATLAS010000059.1 GCA_949878535.1 uncultured Eubacteriales bacterium
GATTATCAAACCGACTATACATACAGACAACCCCTCCGAATTTTGCTGCGCAAAATCCACCTCCCCTTGCACAGGGGAGGCATAAGTCAGGAGGTGAAACTGCTGCAAAGCAAAAGAGTCCTTTGTACATAGCAACTTCTCACCACATATCAAAGGTACCCTTGTTCGCAGCAATTTCCCACCAAACATCTAAGGCTCCCCCCAGCAAAGGGAGCTCCCGCGCAGCGGGTGAGAGATTGTTTTCCTGTCATTTTATTGGATCATCAAACCAACTATATGTACAGACAACCCCTCCGAATTTTGCTGCGCAAAATCCACCTCCCCTTGCACAGGGGAGGCATAAGTCAGGAGGCAAAACTGCTGCAAAGCAAAAGAGTCCTTTGTACATAGCAACTTCTCCCCACATACCAAAGGTCTCCTTGTACGCAGCAATTTTCCACCAAACATCTAAGGCTCCCCCCAGCAAAGGGAGCTCCCGCGCAGCGGGTGAGGGATTGTTTTCCTGTCATTTTGCTGGATCATCAAACCAACTATATGTACAGACAACCCCTCCGAATTTTGCTGCGCAAAATCCACCTCCCCTTGCACAGGGGAGGCTTTTGAAGTTTAGTGCAAACCTGTGACGATCTACCTCTTTATTGTATAAGGAAAACGCATATGAAGTTGGACTTCTATGGTAAACTGCACCCCCTACTTTAGGATGAAAGCATTTGGAGCCAAACGGAAATTGTAAAATACCATTTCCATACAAGGGAGGCTTTTTAACTTGTGCAATCTTACCGCCGACCGTTTTTGATAAGCTGGGGTGCAATGGCAAACGCGATCAAGCCAAGCGCCGTATCAACCAGCGCCACACCGACTATAGCTGCAGGAATCGCATGAAACATCAATCCCATGATAATAACAGCCGCGGCAGGAACCAGTCCTAAATATACCAAACAAACCTGAATGATTACTTTGACTCCCTGAGAAATCGATGTGGGTAAGGACAAATCTGCCAACGCGCCCGCATTCGCCGAGAAAAAGTCCAAAGAAAGAATAAACAACACCCCTGACACTGCCGGAATAAGCGCCGACTCTCCAAGCAGGATTACAGAAACAAGCACCGCCGGAAGCAAATCCAACAAGCAGGACACACTGCCAGACAAAATCGTCCACCCGAATTTCTGATATGCACCGGCAGGAAGCGTTACAAAAAAGCTGGTTTTCAACTCCGCCTCCAGCGGATTTCCAAGAGAGCGGAAATATGCCAATACGCCCAATACTGCAACAACCCAGTACATTCCGCCCGCTGCATCGGTCTTTTGTACAATCCATACTACAAACACTGCCGCAAGCAGATATGTAACCATTGTGGATGTGAAAACCCCAAATTTGGCAAACCGTCTGCGATTGTACATGTTTTTATAAAACAGCGCGCTTGCACCGCTGCCGCCAATTTTTCCGTTTCGCCGCAAACGCTCGCTGCGTTCCTTTTTACGAGTTACCACTCTGCCTTTTTCCTTAGTCTGTGCCAGCACTGCAGCAGTCTCTTCTGATTTTGCCATTGCATCCTCGTAAAAGTCTGCACGGATGCGCCATATAACAGCAATGAGCACCCCAATCACAGCAAGACAAAGCACGCCCATTCCCGCTGCAGCCAAATAATTCCCAATCAGCGAGAAATCCAACACCGCCTTAATCCAGCCCCATATGGGAACAAGCAGCGCCCCTTTGCTGCACCAAAATGCAAATGCAGAGGAAAGCAAATCCCCACCGCTGCTCTGCCAATATGCGGCAAATGTCAATGCCGCGATCCCACATATTCCTACCGCAACAGGAACAATATATTTCCGCAGCCGCACATGGGTTGCTGTAACCGTATATACCAGCACGGACAAAAGCTGCCCGGTAACAAGGGTAAGCCCCCATACTGCCAGCATCGCAATGCACGCTCCCAGAGGAACCCCCATATTCATATGGAGATTGGGAATCTGGAAAATCAGATACAGCCCCGCGGCAATCAAACCGCCCATTTTGAAAATCAGCCGGAACAGCAGCACCGACTGTGGCTTCATCGGCGCTTGGAACAGCAAATTCACATCCGCCATATGGAAAATACCTGATCCGGATTTTTCCGCAGTCACCACGTTCCAAAGAAGCGCTGCCAGGATCACACCCCCACTGATTAGGGAAACGAAACTCGCCATCAGTTCCGGATCTCCTGCATCGTCCGAAATCGTTTCTTCTGCCTGCACAACGTCCTCCGGTTCGGAATCTTCTGTAAACATGCCCGCTAGTCCGCCGATCACGCCGCCAAATAAGACGCACACCAACAGGATGATCACATAGGTTTTCATCAGCTTCCGAATCTGATTGATCAATGTATGGGCGGCATAATAGAAAAATGCCTTCACCTTGCACCCTCCGTAATTTCAAAGAACAGGTCCTCCAAACTGTGTGCGCCTTCATCCACCTCCCGACGGGTTACGTTGGCGCGCACCTGTCCTTTCTGCATGATAACCGTTCTATCCCACAGCATATCCACACTGTCAATCATGTGGGTGCTGACCAGGATAGAACATCCCGCATCCCGCATTTCCTGCATCATGGTTTTCAGTTCCTTGATTGCATGCGGATCCAGCCCAACCATAGGCTCGTCAAAAAGGAGATATTTCGGACGAGGCAGCAACCCGAGGCAAATACTCAGCTTTTGCTGCATCCCCTTGGAAAGCTCATCGCCGAACTTTTTCACTTTATCTATCATTTCAAACCGTTCCAGAAGCTGGGCAGAATACGCCTCATAGTCTTGAAGCTTATACACCCGCGCAATAAATTCCATATGTTCCCCCACCGTAAGGTTCGGGTACAGGGCAGGCATTTCCGGCACATATCCTAAAAGACGCTTCGCCTCTACGCTTTTATTGGAAAATCCGTCAATGGTAATCGTCCCATTATACCGGAGAAATCCGGTGATGGATTTCATAATCGTGCTTTTTCCAGATCCGTTGGGGCCAAGCAGCACCGTAACATTCCCCGGCTCCATATCAAAGGTAACCCGGTCACATGCCGTCACCTTGCCGTACTGCTTGATTACATTGCTAACACTTAACATATTAAATCCTTCCTTTCAATATAGAGCCTTCTCTTCCGCTTGGATAGACAGACAAAACCTCTCCGGTACAGTCCCGATCCGTTGGAATCTCACAGGGAACAAAATGCTCCGTGTGTCCGGTAGTGACGCCGTGTTCCCATTTTTCTCCCAGCACATATACCGGATGCTCCTGATGATCCGCTATGTACCGATCCAGCAGTTTATCCTGCACCTGCTTCTGCACTGCCGCAAGATATGCCGCTCTGCGCTTTTTCTCTGGGGCAGGAATCTGATCCGGCATTTTCGCCGCCTCCGTCCCGCTGCGGACAGAATAAGGAAAAATATGCAAATGCAGAAACTGCGCCGCCTTACAAAATTCCACTGTTTCCAGAAAATCCGCTTCTGTTTCCCCGGGGAACCCTACAATTACATCTGCGCTGAAGGTTACGTTCGAAAGATGTTCCCGTGCGCACGCCATATTTTTCAGAACCGTCTCGGCAGTGTATCTGCGCCGCATCCGATTCAAAGTTTTCGTACATCCTGCCTGTACCGACAAATGAAAATGCGGGAGCAAATGCGAAAGGGCAGCAGCACGCTGGACAAAACCGGGGCGCAACACGGTTGGATCCAACGATCCCAACGCAATCCGTCGGATGCCGGGCACCTGATCCACCTGCTCCAAAAGCGTCTCCAGATTCATATCCGCATGATCTTTTCCGTAGGATCCTGTTTCTATCCCCGTGAGGATCACCTCGCAGCAGCCCTTTTCTGCTATTCCCGTCGCTTCTGCCACAACACGGTCGGCAGGTTTTGAACGCACCCGTCCTCGTGCTGCAGGAATAATGCAGTAAGCACACCGGTTTTCGCAGCCGTCTTCAATTTTTATATAAGCCCGGGCACGCCGGGGTGATGCAATCTGTAAGCTGTCATATGCCGCCGCCTGTATATCAGAAACAGCATATGCCTCGCATCCACCGGATACAAGCGCATAGGCAATATCTGCAATTTTGTCCTTGTCCCCATTGCCCACAACGGCAGATGCACCAAGCTCGGCGGCAATTTCTGGCGAAACCTGGGCAAAACAGCCGGTAACAATCACTGCAGCATCCGCGGCGGCGCTCACCGCCCGACGAATCAACTGCCGGGATTTTCGATCACTCTCCGCAGTCACGGTGCATGTGTTAATTATTATCACATCGCTATCCTCGCCATATGGCACCAGCGTAAATCCACGCGCCGAAAGCTGCTCGCCGATTGCATCGGATTCATATTGATTCACTCTGCACCCAAGAGTGCAAACAGAAGCTTTCATGCAGTTGTATATCCGATCCTTTCTTTTATACTTCATCAGGTTCCCAAGTGAGGCAGTACGCAACTCCATAGGGAAGCTGTAGACAATGCATAAACTTTTTTGAAGGCTCCCTTGTGCGGAGGTTCGTAAATCGAACCTCTGGGGCATGTCGCGATAGCGACTGAGGGATTGTTCCGCTGTCATTTTGCAGGTTCTTCATATTGGCAGCACCGCTTTGACAATCCCTCAGTCACACCTGCGGTGTGCCACCTCCCTTTGCACAAGGGAGGCTTGCGGAGTTTAGCCGTACCACCTCCCTATAGAGCAACAAAGCGGATCCTCACTTGAGAGGCTTGCACAGTTTTATAAATTCATATCATACAAAGTATAGCATGCCTGTCGAGTTTTGTAAAGAAAATACCGATGGCTCTTGCAGATTCATGCAATTTGTGGAAAAAGAGACTTGAAAAGGCGCAAAATGCCGTGTATAATAGAAAAAGAAGCATGTCCGATAAAAAATGATTATAAAAATTCTTTGCGCTTTGCGCTGAAAGAGGAACGATATGGGTACATTGCATGTTATTGATCATCCGATGATCATGCATAAGCTGACGCTAATGCGGGATAAAGACACCGGAGCAAAAGATTTCCGACAGCTGCTGAATGAAATTTCCATGCTGATGGGCTATGAAATCACCAGAGATCTGCCAACAGAGGACGTGGCAATCGAAACTCCTGTGGCGCGTATGGCTGCAAAGAAAATTTCCGGCAAAAAACTTGCCATAGTTCCGATTCTGCGGGCAGGACTTGGCATGGTTGATGGGCTGCTCAGCCTCATTCCTGTAGCCAAAGTGGGGCACATCGGTTTGTACCGGGATCCTGACACCCACACCCCTGTGGAATACTACTGCAAAATGCCCCCGGATATCAGCGAACGCATCGTTATCCTGGCTGATCCCATGCTGGCAACCGGCGGCAGTGCTGCCGATGCAATTACAATGCTGAAAAAACGGGGCTGCACCAACATTAAATTGATGTGTCTGGTGGGCGCGCCGGAAGGCGCTAAGGCTGTTATGGAACAGCATCCCGATGTAGATATTTATATCGCGGCAATGGACGAGCGTCTCAACGAACACAAATACATTATTCCCGGTCTAGGCGATGCTGGCGACAGACTGTTTGGAACCAAATAATAACTGACCCGTCAGGGGACAGGGATGCCCTGTCCCCTGTTTTATTCCGGTAAAGCCACAGGAAAGGAACTTATATGCTCCGCATCACCCTGAACAAAAACGACGGCGGGCAGCGTCTGGACAAATTCCTGCAAAAGACACTGCGGGGTCTACCCACTGCCCTGATGTATAAATACATCCGCAAAAAGCGGGTGAAGGTAAATGGAAAGCGCGCAAAAGAAAATCAGATTCTCTGTGCTGGCGACTGTATTGAACTGTATATCCCTGATGAATTTTCTAAAAATGAAGCAGACACAACCGAACTGGATCGGATTCGCGCTACGCCTCGAATCGTATATGAAGATGAAAACATTGTCATATGCGACAAGCTTCCCGGCGTTCTGTCCCATACGGGAGACAAGAATGAACAGGGATCCGGCAAAATTCCTGAGCGTGAAACCCTGATCTTTATTTTGCAGGCATATCTGTATCACAACGGGGAATATAATCCCAAAGATGAAGCATCCTTTGCCCCCGCATTGTGTAACCGGATTGACCGGAATACCGGCGGCATCGTCATCGCTGCCAAAAATGCCGAAGCACTTCGGGAAATGAACCGGCTGATCCGGGAAGGTCTTTTAGATAAACGGTACCTGTGTGCAGTCCATGGGAAACCTAAACTGGAAAAAGCAGTGCTGGAAGGATATTTGTTTAAAAACGCCAAAACAAAAATGGTTTCCGTTTCAAAATCTCCTACCCGGGGTGCAAAACACATTGTCACCGGATACCGCACCCTCTCCTACAATA
>CATLAS010000060.1 GCA_949878535.1 uncultured Eubacteriales bacterium
AGTTTTTCCGTAGGACTAAACAGCTTTTCTGTCTGCATCAGAGGATCAAAAGTGCCTTTCATTTCGGTTCCGTTTATCTTAAAGGTTCGGCTGCCTGCCCCTCCGTTTTTGTAGGAAAGGGTCAGAGGATGCTCTTTTACAATAATATCAATTTTTGCTTTGGTGCAGGGCATTTTTGCAGGTGTTTGAATGGTGAGCCCGTCCAATGAAGGTGCGATACCAAAGCCGAATTTAATCATTTCTTTTACCAAAACTGCACCGCTTCCGGTGTACCAGTCGCCCATGGAGCCGCCGTCAATTTCATAGTCCGGATTTTCGCAGTAGGAGTTGGGCATGGCAAAGGTGGTCATGGTGCAGTTGTCATGGGTGATCACCATAGATTTTTCCATTTGCGTCCAAGCTTTTTCCGATTCTCCCAGACAGAACAGCGCCATGATACCGAACATGCTTGCGTGCACATAGGCGCAGGAATTTTCATAGGTTCCGGGAGTTATATAGGAAATTCGTCCTGCTTCCGGCAGAGCATAGGGGAAGGGAACGTCAAAGGTTTTCAAACAGTATTTGGAATCCATTGCGTACAGCGTGTCCATAATTGCAGCTTTCAGCGTGGGATCCTTTTCGATCATTCCAGTGATCGCCCAGAAGGAATTGGAGGTGATGCTTCTCCGGGCTTTGCCGTCCACATCGTTCCAGGATCCAAGCTTGTAGGATATTTTATCTCCCCAGCCGTGGATGATCCGGCGCTGCCCCGCGTCATTGACGTCAATTCCGTACTTCGAAAGTCCTTCTTCAATTTCTTTACTGTAAACAGCATACTCGGAAATTTTATTTTCATATCCGCCGATTTTGGTGAGAATCTTCGTCATTTCTTGCAGGTTCTGATAAAATTGCAGGGTTGCCATTACAGTAACACCGGAACCATATTTCTTGCCCGGATCTTTTGTCTTGCCCAGTCCGTCCAGTGCATCGTTCCAGTCGCCGTACAGGGCGCGCAGACAGTTTGTACCGTATTCCCGATCCAGATTTCTTGCAAGAAAGTCCATAATCCGCAGAAGATGCTCCAGCACGCTGTCCTGAATATCGCTTTTCTTTATTACATAGTTGTCCGGATGGGCAACATAGTAAGAACAGATTTCATCCAGAATGGAGTAATCATCTGTGAAGGAGAGGTATGTGTATATAGTGGAGATGATCCAAACGCCCTGGTCGATATATTCCCGCATATCCATATCAGGCAAGGTATCGGGTGTGGCAGGAACAGAGAACTGGCGGGGCGGACGGCCGTCCTCCAGAATATAATTGAGGGCTACAACAATTTTTTCACGGCTTAATTCCGGCTGCCAGATCAGAGAGCCTTCCAACTGCTGGAATACATCCCGAATCCCGATATGCGGACCGGCGTAGTTTTTGCCAAGGGCGCAGAAGCTCGTCTGCTTTTGTACATTGCGGATGAACCGATTCAGTACAGCAGGATGCAAATCTGTGTTGCCGTTCCAATCCTCAAAGGTGATTTTCATATTATCCAAATCTCGACACTCCGCTTCTTCCCATGCCAGCAGAGCTGTGTCAATGGCGTCTGTGTCAATAGGATCGGCTGCGTGGGATTTTGCCTCGACAATATTGTGATAATAGGAAAGATCATATTCCCGGCGCACCATTTCACCGGGAGCAAGCTCCATGTGGATCATGTCGCACGCAGCAGGGATTTCAGTTGTGGTGGCTTCCTTTGCCTGCTTTTTAAAAGTACCGGTACGCAGCGCTTCTGCATTGGTCACCCCTCTGCCCCGGTAGCCTAAAAAGTCAGATTTTGCAACAGTGTAGTATGCGTCAGTTACAGTACCGCCACTGGAGCAAGTGTTGATCAGGAGGCAGTTGTCGGAGGTGCGCAGCAGGGTGGAATTATCCGAAAGGCGGGAGCCAAATTTATTCATCCGATCCCAGAACGCTTCTGTTTCGGCAAATTGCAGGATCGCGTAATGATAGGATGCGAGATAGAAGGGAATGGTATCTTCCGTTTTGTTGATAGCAACAACGGAAAAATGAATGTGCTTTTCCTTATCTGTATGCAGGCGGACAGCATAGGTGACTTGCTCAGTGTCTGTGATATAATAGGCGCATCGAGGGGAATATACTACATAACGATTTGCCGCAAGAGGCTCGAACAGCTGTCTGCTTGCGCCAAGCAGAGAAATTGGATAAAAGTCTCCGCTGTCCATAGGAATGCCCGCAAAGAAATTTACGGAAGGATCCTCGGAAAAATGGACAGTTTGAAAAATATTGAAGGTGGATTCGCATGCTTCAATATATCCGGAGGAGCGTGCCCATACAACCAGTCCGTCCGCATCGTAGGGATAGCGGGATTCTCCTTCTTCCCGGGGATAGCATACGATATCCCTCTCCCCCAGATAGTAGGTGTTTTGGGGGAGCTTTTTATCCGGAGAGGGGTTCTGTTCCAATTCCCGAATCTGGGATAAAATAGATTCAATTTTTTGTCTAAGTGTCATCTTTAACAATATACCTTTCAGAAAATCATATAATTTCATTTTACCATAGAAGTTTTCTGTTCGCAAGACGGGTACTTGATTTTTTATCAGTCATTCTGTAAAATAAAATAAATTCAAACGGAAAATTGAGGAAACAATATGAAACGGATATTAAGTGGGATACAAATGAAGCAATGTGACATGGCGCAAATAAGCGTGGGAACACCTTCCTACATATTGATGGAACGGGCGGCGCAGGCAATAACAGATGAGATATACCGTCTTGGATGGGAAAATAAGAAGATATTGGCAGTTTGCGGAGCGGGAAACAACGGCGGCGACGGCTTGATCGCAGCGCGCTTGCTACACTTGGATGGGGCAGATGTGAGCGTATACTTTGCAGGAGAGATTGCACGGTGTACGCCTGAAACAAAACAGGCGTATACGGATGCTGTGGAGTCCGGAGTGCCTTTTATAGGGGAACCGGTATGGGAATCCTATGGCTTAATTCTTGACGCACTGTTTGGAATCGGACTGTCTCGTGCACCGGAAGGAGTGTTTGAACAGGTGATTCGGAAGATCAACCACTCCAGTGCGAAGGTGCTTTCTGTGGATATTCCCTCCGGGATAGACGCTGACACAGGAGATATGCCAGGCGTGGCAGTGCAGGCTGATGTTACGGTGTCTATGGCTGCATACAAGAGGGGACATGTGCTGGGAGACGGTGTTGGACACAGCGGAAAAGTGATTTGTGTGGATATCGGCATTGGTACGGATTTGTTTGATACAGCAGAGGGACAGGAATTTCCTGCGTATGTAATTGAGGAGAGGGAGCTGTCCTTGATCCCGAAAAGAAAAAAAGATGCAAACAAAGGCACCTTCGGGCGTGTTTTGGTAATTGGAGGATCCAGAGGCATGTGCGGCGCAGCATTTTTGTGTGCAAAAGCGGCATATCGAAGCGGGGCGGGACTGGTGGAGATCTTCACATGTGAAGAAAACCGGCAGCCTTTGCAGATTTTGCTTCCTGAAGCTATTGTAACTGCATATACCGACGATGTGCCGGAGCCCTCTCTTTTGGCATCGGCTTTGGCGCGGGCAAGCATCGTTGTGATTGGCCCTGGACTTGGACAGGGGAGTGCCGCAAGAATGCTGGTGCGGGAGACTTTCCGCAAAGTACAGGTGCCGCTGATCTGTGATGCAGACGCGCTGAATGTGTGTGCGAGAGAATCTCTCGCATATCCCAGTGATGTGCCTGTGATTGTGACGCCTCATCCTGGTGAATTTTCCAGAATGACTGGGCAGAGCATAGAAGCCATTGCGGCGGACCCCCAGGTCAGTGCGGTACACTATGCCCATGAAAATGGAGTGGTTTGCGTATTGAAATTTGCACGCACGGTGATAACGGACGGAAACGCATTGTTTGTAAACATGAGCGGTAGCCCGGCTCTCTCCAAAGGAGGCAGCGGCGATGTTTTGTGCGGTATGATTGCCGGCATGCTGTGCAGCGGACTGTCTCCTGTGGGAGCTGCTTCTATCGGTGTTTATATCCACGGCAAAGCCGGAGAAGAGGCGGAAGCTGTATACGGCGAATATTCTCCGCTGGCATCGGAAGTGTGTGACAGGATTGCAAATGTGTTAAAGTGTGCTCATCAGGAATAAAGTGCGCCGAACACCTGTCGGCATAGATTTTGACAATATGCAAGAGAAAAATCTGGATCGCTTGCACAAATTTCATTTTCACCGGCAAGCTGCTGTGTATAATCGACAAGTTTATAGGTTGTAATCTGCCCTGCGCCTGTACGCACATGGGAAACCAGCGGCAGCACACCATAGTCGGAGATATACGCCTTTCCGTCTTTATCCATTGCAACTGTGACTTGCGCCATTGCACCGACCATGCGGTTGGCGATGCCTTTGCCGGTCTCGGCAGTGGCGTTGATAAAATTGCCGAGAGAATAATATACCAGCATGTTTCTGTTTTCACCGGTAATCATTTCTATCGGTTCGATTACATGGGGGTGGGTTCCGATTACCAGATCTACCCCGCATTCGTAGAAAATTTGCGTCCACTTTTTCTGATATGCGTCCGGTTCAAGTACATATTCTGTTCCCCAATGCGGGGTGACAATAACAAAATCCGCAGCTTCTTTTGCGCGGGCGATATCTGTGCGGACACGGTTTTCCTCCAGGAGATTTACTGCATAGGGCATGCCTGCCGGCAGAGGAATTCCATTTGTGCCGTAGGTATAATTCAGAAGAGCAATTTTGATGCCGTTTTCTTCCCGGATATATATGGTATCCCGGGCGGCAGCGCTGTCATATATGCCTAAAATTGCGAGATCGGGGTGGCTTCGACGCCAGAAATCCAGACAACTGCGCAGCCCAGGCTCTTTTTTATCCAGCGCATGATTGGTAGCGTGGAGTATAACGTCAAATCCGGCAGATGCGAGAGAATCTCCCACTTCAAATGCTCCGTTAAAGCAGGGATATCCGGAAAGCCCCAGTTCCCGTCCACCTAAAATTACTTCTTGATTAACAAGGGCAATGTCTGCACCTGCTATTTCATCTTGTACATTTTGAAACAAATGATCATACCGATAGGAGCCGTCTTCCATACGACCGCTGTCCGACACTTTTTCATGGAGGAGCACGTCTCCAACCATAGCTATGGTCACGCTGGGTGGGGTAGGCGCTTCGGTTTCAGGTGCTGTTGTTTCGACTGGTGCTTGCGTTTGGGAAGGCGCGGCGTCAGGTTCGGATGCGCATCCAGTGAGCAGCAGGAACAGCATACTCCAGATAAGGAATTTTTTCACGACGGAATCTGCCTTTCTTTATTATGCGGCGGTTTATTTTCTTTATGACAAAAAAGACGCCCTATGGAAACTGTCAAATCCATGGGCGTCTTTCATATATGCTTACCAATTCAGCGATTTCAAATACTCAATACCTGCCTGGGCGCATTCCATCTGATCCATGCCCAGAGAGGGACTGTCCTGCTCCACAATGATCCACTGAGCGCCTGCATCCTTTGCAGCCTCCAGAATAGAAGGAACATTCAGCATGCCCTTTCCAGCGGGACGGAATTCCATTTTTGATTCGCCCTCTTCCGCTTCCGTCTCAGGCAGACCGATCAGCGCGTACATATGTTCCGGCTTTTTGCCGTTCATGTAGAAATCTTTCAGATGCACGCAGGGGCAGCGACCAGCAAATTTACGAATGTATGCAGCTGGATCCTCTCCGGAAACTGTTACCCAGCAGGTGTCAAGCTCTGCCTGCAGTTCTGCGGGAGTCAGGTGATCGAACTGATATTCCAGCTTGTATTGCCCATTGATTTTTTCAAATTCAAATTCGTGATTATGATATAGCATTTGGATGCCCCGCGCCTGCGCTTCTTTTCCGATCCGACGCATATTTTCCAGAACGGTTTCATAGTCCGCATCGCCCGGGCGGTGTCCTTCTACCATGTAAGGATAAGCGATATATTTCGTTCCCAGCGTTTCATAAAGGGAAAGCTGATTTTCAAGATCCGTTGTAAGCATGTTGTAGGATACATGGGCGCTGATAACCTTCAGTCCCAATCCGTCGCACAGGGCGCGGAAATCCTGTGGATCCATGCCGTATGAACCGCCGCAGGGTTCTATTCCGTCATATCCCATTGCAGCGATTTGCCGCAGGGTTTCTTTTGCGTCTTTTTCCATAAAATCTCTGACGCCGTACAGTTGAATTGCAATTGGCAGAGCCATTGGAGTGCCTCCTGAGATATCAAAAAATAAATTCATTTTATTATATATGCTTCGCCTGCCGAAAG
>CATLAS010000061.1 GCA_949878535.1 uncultured Eubacteriales bacterium
TTTCCGCACGCGAGATGCATTTTTGATTACGACATCCCGTATTTCACAAAATAGCTGATATTCCAGATTTTTCAGCTTGTCTTCGGCACCTAAAATGGTGCCTTCCAATTCTTTCAATTCTTCTGATATGTAGCGTTCGCAATTGGTAAGGGTCTGTTTACGGATGTAATGCTCCGGAACCCGGTCACTGTAGGAACGGGTTACTTCAATATAATAGCCAAATACACGGTTGACGCCGATCCGTAGATTTTTAATCCCTGTTTCTTCCCGTTCTTTCTCCTCAAGCTTTTTGATGTAATCTTCCGCATGATTTTTAATAGAACGAAGCTCGTCCACCTGTGTGTCATAGCCATCCCGAATCATATCGCCTTCTCGTACCAGAAACGGAGGGTTATCCGTAATAGCAGTGGAAAGAAGATCATAAATGTCAGTCAGAGAATCAATATTCTCCCAAATTGCGGAAAGCTGCACGGATTCCGCAGCCTGCAGCAAGGTTTTAACCTGAGGCAGCACTTCAATAGACTGTGCCAGCGCACGCAGCTCACGCGCACTCCCGGTTCCATACAGAATTCTTGTAAGAATCCTCTCCATATCCAGTACTGAACTCAGAAGATGGCGAATTTCCTCCCGAAGCATATGATTGGACACCAATTCCGCTACCGAACGCTGCCGGGTTACAATTTTCTTTACATCTCGCAGAGGATGCTCCAAAAATGACCGGAGAAGCCTGCGCCCCATAGAAGTGTTGGTTTTATCCAGCACCCCAAGCAGAGAGCCTTTCTTCTCCTTATCCAGCATGGTTTCCATAAGCTCCAGATTTCGCCGGGTGCTTGTGTCCATTTCCAAATACTGTGTATTTTCATAAAAGGCAATATTTTCAAAGTGAGACAAATCCGATTTCTGCATATCTGCAAAATATCCGAAGGCTGCACCGCAAGCATACATCGCAGGCTGGAAAGATTCCTGACCCTGACCGTATGTACCTGCAATTTCCGTAAACCACTCCGCAGCAGTGGATTCTTCAAAATAGGATTTAAGCTTTCCAGTGCAAAGAATGCCCCGTTCCTGTACAAAGGTTTGCAGCGCCGCCTGCTTTGCAAGATCAGCGTTTGTGATAATCTCAATCGGACCAATAGTTG
This sequence comes from uncultured Eubacteriales bacterium, assembly GCA_949878535.1. GTDB lineage: Bacteria > Bacillota > Clostridia > Oscillospirales > CAG-272 > Avispirillum. Next base: position 1,140 of record CATLAS010000061.1, read on the forward strand.
CAAGCTCGCTCAGTAAATCCTCTTCCGCGCCAATGCCGGCGAAGTATGTTGCCCGCACTTTTCCGGTAGAGAGATCCGCAAAGCAAACGCCGATTGTAAGATCTCCAAAATAAATTGCCGCAAGGTAATTGTTTCGGCTGTCCGGCAGAAAATCTGATTCGATTACAGTTCCCGGAGTCACCACGCGGATGACCTCTCTGCGAACCGGTCCCTTACTGGCTCCTGGTTCTTCCATTTGCTCACAGATCGCAACCTTATATCCGTTCTTTATAAGCTCTCCGATATAGCCTTCGGCAGAATGATAAGGGACGCCGCACATGGGCGCCCGTTCCGGCTCTCCGCAATCTCTGCCGGTGAGGGTCAATCCCAAAACTTTCGAAGCAGTTTGGGCATCCTCAAAAAACATTTCATAGAAATCGCCGAGCCGATAAAAAAGAATATGATCCTGATATGCATTTTTGATGCTCAGGTACTGCTCCATCATTGCCGTCATATAGCGTCCTCTGCTTTCTTTGTAGATTCAACTGTTCAGTGACATCCGCTGCAGGTGGAACAGTCATGAGTGCATCCTGCCTGTTTCCCATTCAATGCAAATTCAAGTTCCTGGCTTACAGCCTGGTAAAAAGCGTTATACGCATCACTGGCTTCTTTATATGCAAGATATACAGGATTTTCTACCACCTGATTATAAAGCTCACCAAGCCGCTTCTGGATGGATGCGGTAAGCAGAGCATCCTGTTCTGCTCCTTTACAAGCCTCAGCAAGCGCTGCCTGCTGCACATTATATTCCGTAAGCAATTTTCCAATTTCAGCGTCACCAGTATATGCCGCCTGTGTTTCCATTACTGCGCTGTAGCGGGGGTCCGCTTTGATCAGCGCTGCAAGTTTTTCCACTGTCTCAACAATTTCTTTATTCAGGTTTTCCATAATAGCTCCGTTTTATCTAAATTATTTATTTATCAGTTTTCCGTACAGACTGAACGTATCTGCCGAAACGATTTCCAAATCACAGTATTCCCCGATAGGAACACCATTATTTTCAAAATGAATCGGTCTTGGCGACGCGGCGCGTGCAGTCATTTTATCCGGATCGGTTTTACTCACTTCTTCGCACAGCGCCCGTACCGTTCGCCCCACAAAGCGCTGGTTCCTCTCTCTGGATATATCATGCTGCAAGGCAAGAAGCTGTTCAAAACGACGGCTGCTGATTTCCTTCGGAACTTGTCCTTCCATAGTCGCCGCAGGCGTTCCTTTTCTGGGAGAGTAAATAAAGGAAAAAATTGCATCATACCGCACTGCTGATATAATATCCAGCGTTGCCTGAAAATCCGCATCCGTCTCTCCGGGAAATCCCACAATAATATCGCTGGTCAGGCTTACATCCGGAACACTTTTTTTCAGTTTTTCTATTATAGAGAGATACTCACCGGAAGTATACTTGCGATTCATCCGCCGCAGTATCTCATCCGAACCGGATTGAACCGGCAAGTGAAAATGCGGAACAATTTTTTCTTCTTCCGCCATTGCCGCAATCAATGCGTCTGATGCATCCTTCGGATGACTGGTCATAAACCGCAGCCGAAAATCGCCTGGCAGAGCGCAGATTTGTCGCATCAATCCGGCGATATCTATACTGCCAATATCCCTACCGTAGGAGTTTACATTTTGCCCAAGGAGGGTGATATCCTTTGCGCCGCCGTCAATCAGTCTGCGTGCTTCCTCTAAAATCGCTTCAGGGGCCCGGCTGCGTTCCCTGCCGCGCACATAAGGCACAATACAGTATGAACAAAAATTGTTGCATCCATACATAATTGACAGCCACGCTTTGTATGGCTTTTCCTGATGGGAAGGGATCCCTTCTGCAACTGCATATGTATCGCTGGACACAAACTGCCGGCGACCGCCTGTGAGGGCGCTATAAATCAGCTCCGGCAAAAGATGGAGCGCACCTGTGTCAAAGGAAAAATTCACATAAGGGTAACTGTTTTTCAGTTGATCTGCCCGATGGGACTGGGTAACCATACATCCGCCGACACCGATTACTACATCCGGATTTTTTTCTTTCACATGCTTATATCCGCCAATAATAGAAAGTGCTTTTTTCTCCGCATGCTCCCGGATAGCACAGGTGTTTACCAAAATCAGCTGCGCCGCGTCCGGCTCAGACACTGGACGATACCCCATCATCCATGCAAGTCCTGCCATACGCTCGCTGTCCGCTTCATTTTGCTGGCATCCAAAGGTTTGTATATAATAACCTGGGCGGTTTTCCTCGCTGAATCCTCGCTGCATTAATTCTTTTTCTATCGTTTCACAAAGCTGCCGCTGCCGCTCGATTACTGCTTCCTCTACGTGAGGAGCAGCGGTCCTGATTTCATTCGTCATCATTCTCTCCGTTTTCGCTGTCCGCCTCGTCTGTTGCCGCTCTCGCACTAATAAATTTGTTATAAACAAATATGCCGGCAAGGCTGATCACACCTACAACCGCATATATAATAATGGATTTCAGATGATTTCCCTGTGCAAAGCTGCTTCCCACATACGTGGAGGTTACAATGGAAGGAATCCGCGCCACCGCAGCAATGAACAACATACGCAGAAGGGAAATTCCGGTGAAGGGTGCAAAATACGTCAGCAAATCTTTGGGCGTTCCTGGAATAAACATAAGAAAAAACATAAATGTATCCCGCTTTACAGGATTTTTCAGAAATTTCAATTTTTGGAATTGCTTGGAATCAATGATTTTCTCCACAAAGGATTTGCCAAGCTTCTGCACGAGAATATAAATAAGGGCCGTACCGCAAATGATACCCGCTATACATAAAAGTGTCCCCCACAGAGTGCCATAAAGAGCGCCGAACAGCAGTTCTACCGGCTCGCCTGGTATCACTGCAAGAACAACCTGCACCACCTGCAGCGCAAACATAAACAAAACGCCCCATACACCAAAGGAGGTAACAAGATCCTCAAAGGACTGCATATTCTCATCATCGTACAAACGTGCTATATAAAAGCACAGCAGTATTGTTACAATAGCTGCTACAGTTAAGGTTACAATCTGAATAATTTTACGTATCTTTGCGTTTTTATCCTGCATTTTATGCCCATGCCTTTCTTTGGATTTGCACCTTGTGCCTTCGCGCAAAGTACAAATCAAGTCTGAAAGAAACAGACTTCAAAGCTTGTAGTTTCATCTTTCAGACTATTACTCTGTGCCACTGGTTTGATTTGCTTATTTCTCTTTCGCATCTGCCGGTACAGGATGATACAATCCTGCCCGGTATGCGCCATCTGTCAATTCCACCGTGCCATCGCAAAGGAAGAAAACTGCCTCAAATGATTGGTCTGTATTGTCATATAAAACCTGTCCCGCCTCATATCCCATAGCGTACAGCGCGCCTGCCAGCACATTTGCTGCTACAGCATCATCCGCCAGAACAACCACTTTAGATAGATCAGACGCTGCCAGCTCTCCCGTCTGATAGTTTACTGCATCGCTGGCAACAAACACATATCCGGATTCCGTTTGTACAGATCCCTGAACAGATGTATCTTCCGTGTCGCCGGCAATGCCGATTTCAAACGGCTTTTCATTCGCTTTTGTACCAAACACGCCCACACTGTCATTCAAGGTTACAAATCCATACGCCACAGCGCTTTCATCTAAATATGCAATGATTGTTTCCAGCGCATATCCATCCCGCACTCCGGTCAAATCGACCTGTGCCTTTGGATCTGTTTTATAAACGGCAGTATTTTCTACTGTAATTTTATCCGTTCCGGTATGAGAAAGTGCCTCATTTAATAATGCATCTTCCGGCTGGGGATTTTCCTCCAACAGCCGCAGAACGGTACCAAATACAGGCTGATAGTACCCGCCTGTAACATCTGCCAGCCCATAGGCACGCTTCAGCAACCCCATAAGCTCCCAATCGCAGTCAAAAACCGCGTTGACCTGTGCATTGACTGCATAAAGCCCGGCAGATACATCTGCATTTGTGTGATCTGTCAAATTCCTTGCATCCTCATAAAGATCACAGCACTGGGAAAATACATCCCCTAACTGACTGTCAGTAAAATAGACCCTTTTGCCTTTTTCGTCCTTCTCTCCAGTGTCATATGCGAACCGTACAGACAGCACATCAGATCCCATATCATAGGAATTTTCATAATATTCCGGCATACGCTCGACTGAGCATCCACCCAAAAAGGAACAAACGACAGCTGCGAACAGCAGCAAAGCGGCATATTTTAACAGACTCCTCACAAAAGCCTCCCTGACTATCGTCTTTAGTATCGCCTTCTTCAAATTATTATTATACCTATAAATCCAAAAAAAGTCAACGGAATGCATAAAAAAACCGGTGCAAATCATACACCGGCATAAGCTATCGAAAGAGGCGGAACAGCGGTATCAGCAAATGAAATACAATGCACAATACAAACACAGCGGCACTAATCCAAAATACCGTATGCGCCCAATCATACGCATCCCTCCAAAGCATACCGATCCACACTCCGCAAAAGGCGGCAATATTCACCATCCCTCGCAGCAGGAGCGAAAAACTTTTCCACGTGCTTCCCCCATGGGTATACGTATTTTTCACGATAAAACGCCTCCTTGCTTTAAATACAGCAGAAGCAATATCCCCGCCTGTGCAATACAGGACAAAAACGCTGTAATTCGAAAATGAAACTTTGTGTGTCTGTTTTGTTTATGATGCATACCGTAAATGCCCAAAAGCCCCCCCACACTGCCTCCAAAAGTGATCAGTGACAGCAGTACGATTTCCGGAATTCTCCGCCGTTCGGGACGACATGACGCCCGCTTGTCTATAAAAAACAGCAGCGCGCACAGCGCACTTGCAATTCCAATCCAAGACCAGTAAATTTCCAAAAGCATAAGTCACCTGTTTTCTTAAATACTATAATCATACTATCATTCCTGGTAGCTTTTGTGTTTCGCAAATGCAAAACCGCATTTTCATAAAAAGCTCTTGCAAAAAAGCGAAAAAATGGTATACTATTAAAGTATTTTATCTGTACATATGCCGCCTTTCGGTCACCGCTCTGCGGTTCTTTGCGGCAGGATTGGAGAGTTTTATGCAGCTGACCAAAAATCGGGAAAGCGGTTATCAAATTATTTATCCCG
>CATLAS010000062.1 GCA_949878535.1 uncultured Eubacteriales bacterium
GATGCAGATGACCTCGGGCTGGAGGATGTTGATGATATTGGCAAGGCCGCAGCCCAGGTCCTCCATGTATTCGTCCAGCACGGCCCGGGCCACGCTGTCCCCGGCCTGGGCGGCGTCAAAGGGGGTCTTGCCGTTGACCTCAGCCGGGGTGGGGGCCACCTTCCAAAGTCCGCTGTCCGGGTGGGCCTCCATGGCCTCCCGGGTGGAGCGGATGAGGCCGGTGGCCGAGGCGTAGGTCTCCCAGCAGCCCTTTCTTCCGCAGGTGCACTGTCTGCCATCTTTCACAATGACGATGTGTCCCAGCTCCGCGCCGGCATGGTTGAAGCCGGAATATACCTGACCGTCCAGGATAATTCCGCCGCCAACGCCGGTGCCAAGGGTGATCATTACGGAATATTTGGAGCCTTTTGCAGCGCCTGCAACAGCTTCCGCCTTTGCTGCAGCGTTTGCGTCGTTTGCAATATGTACCCGTCCTGTGTATCCTAAAAAGGCAGAAAGCTTTTGCTCCATAGGATAATTTTTAAACGGAAGATTGTTTGCATAAATAATTTCGCCGGTGTTGCTGTTAGCGGTTCCCGGTGTTGCGATTCCGATGCTTTGTATATCTTCCAGCGTCAATTCCATATCCTCTGTGAGTTTTTTGCAGAGGGTCGCAATATCCGCTGTGATTTCATCTGCACTGCGGCTTGCGTTGGTGGGGGTGGACGCTTTTTTTACAATGTTGTAGTTTTCATCTACAATCCCTGCGGCGATATTGGTGCCGCCCAGGTCGATGCCGATAGTATACATAATTTAAAATATATTCCTTTCCTTGGATGAGCAGATACCCATATTATAAAGTTGTGCATTTCTTTTGTCAAGAACACAGCGCGATTTTGGCACTCGATTGCGGATTTAACAAAAAGTTCACATTATATATCCATATTCTTATTGACTTTCCCGGCATATCATGGTAAATTTAAGACAAGATTTAGCACTCAACATATGAAAGTGCTAAAAGAGAGGAGAGTCTGACGTGAGACCGGAAGATGCGTTTCTCAGTGAACGGAAAAAACTGATCCTGAAAGCCATTGTAGACGCACATATTGAAAACGGCGAACCGGTGGGCAGTAAATATCTGACCCAGGGCGGCAGATTCTCTTATTCTTCCGCCACCATCCGAAACGAAATGGCGGAACTGGAAACCATGGGATATCTGGAGCAGCCCCATACGTCCGCAGGACGTGTGCCCAGCGAGTTGGGTTATCGGTTCTATGTGGATTCTTTGGTGGAACGGTACAGGATGACCGCTGACGAGATTGAAAGTCTCCAAGCAACGCTCCGCGCCAAACAGGCGCAGCTGGATGGGATCCTGGACGCGGCAATGCGCCTTGCGGCAAGCATGACCAATTATACCGCTCTTGCAGTTCGTCCCCGGATGTCCTCTATGACGGTACAGAAGTATGAGCTTGTCTCCATTGACGGGCGGAGTATGGTGCTGGTTATGGTCACAGCGGGCGGTGCGGTGCGTACCCAGAATATTGTCAGCCAGCAGCCTGTGCCGGAGGACGCGGTGAAGAAACTTGCAAACCTCATGAATATTCGGCTTACAGGAATTACAGGCGATCAGATGACCCTTCCGCTTCTGATGGAAATTGAATCGGCTATGGGCGAATATGCGTTCCTTGTAGCGCCTGTAGTAAAATGTGTGTGCCAGACCATCCGTTCGGCGTCTGGCGGCGAAGTCAAGGTAGAGGGCGTCAACCGGTTATTGTCCTATCCGGAATTTTATGATATCGGCAAGCTGCGGGAAATGCTGGAGGTGCTGGAGCGCAAAGAGGATCTGCTTCAACTAGTGTCCGGCGATCATGCTCCTATGATGCTTTCCGGGCAGCAGGAGAGCGGCGTGCAGGTGTATATCGGCAGTGAAAACCCAGTGGTTACAATGGAAAATTCCACGCTGGTTTTCAAACCGGTGCTGAAAAACGGGAAAACGGTCGGCGCGCTGGGAGTAATCGGTCCCAAGCGAATGAATTATAGACGGGTTATATCCATGATTGATGGGATTACAGACGGAATCCGTGAGGTGATAGACAGCGATGCGCCGCCGGGCCCTGATGAAACATAGAGTATATGATGAAGAACAGAATAGGGGGATATAATGGAACAGAAAACAGAAGCAACAGAAGAAATCGTTCAGGAACAGCCGGCAGAGGAAACGACTGAAACGGTGGAAAAAGCGCCAGACAAAAAAGAAAAAAAGTCTGGAGATAAAGAAGCAAAAAAACTGCGGGCACAGGTTGAAAAACTGGAGAAGCAGCTGGAAGAAGAGAAAGCAGCTGCCGCTGCTGCAGAGGATAAATATTTGCGTCTTGCAGCTGAGTATGATAACTTCCGCAAGAGAAGCCAAAAAGAACGGGAAGGAATCTACAGTGACGCGGCTGCAGACAGTATAAAAGAGCTACTGCCGGTGATTGATAATTTGCAGCGGGCAACCGAGTTTACTGCGCCAGATAAGGTGGCGGAGGGGCTTTCCATGATTTTGGGATCCCTGCCGGCAGTATTTGAAAAAATGAACATCACTGCTTTCGGCAAAGCGGGAGATACATTTGATCCCAATATTCACAATGCGGTTATGCATGTGGAGGACGAGGAACACGGAGAAGGCGAAATCGTGGAAGTGTTCCAGCAGGGATACAGTATTGGAGAGCGGATTGTCCGCTATGCTATGGTAAAAGTCGCCAATTAAAAATTTATATATAAATCAACAGAAACAGAGTAAACGGAGGAAACAACAATGGCAAAAATTATTGGAATAGATTTGGGAACAACAAACTCCTGCGTAGCAGTGTTTGAAGGCGGGGAACCTACTGTAATCCCCAATCCGGAAGGAGCGCGGACAACACCGTCCGTAGTGGCATTCTCCAAAACAGGAGAAAGAATGGTCGGTCAGGTAGCAAAGCGTCAGGGCATCACCAACCCGGATAGAACCGTTATGAGTATCAAACGCGACATGGGTACCAGCAAAAAGGTTACCATTGACGACAAAAGCTACACCCCGCAGGAGGTTTCTGCAATGATTCTGCAGAAGCTGAAAGCGGACGCAGAAGCATATCTGGGTCAGCCTGTAAATCAGGCGGTTATTACCGTTCCTGCATACTTCTCCGACGCACAGCGTCAGGCAACTAAGGACGCAGGTAAAATTGCCGGACTGGAAGTGCTTCGTATTATCAACGAGCCTACCGCAGCGGCACTTGCTTACGGCGCAGATCAGGACAAAGATCAGAAGGTTATGATCTATGACCTTGGCGGCGGTACCTTCGATGTATCCGTGCTGGAAATCAGCGACGACGGCGTATTTGAAGTATTGGCTACGGCCGGCAACAACAAGCTGGGCGGCGATGACTTCGACCAGCGGATTATTGACTGGATTGCAGATACTTTTAAGCAGGAAAACGGCATTGACCTGCGGGAAGACAAGATGGCACTTCAGAGATTGAAGGAAGCGGCAGAAAAGGCTAAAATCGAACTGTCCGGCGTGGCAAGTTCCAACATCAACCTGCCCTTTATCACTGCGGACGCTACCGGTCCCAAGCACTTTGACGCAACGCTCACCCGTGCAAAGTTCAACGAGCTGACTGCGGATCTGGTGCAGAAAACCATTGATCCCACAAAGCAGGCACTGTCCGACGCAGGACTGACTGCTTCTCAGATTGATAAGGTGCTGCTGGTAGGCGGTTCTACCCGTATTCCCGCTGTGCAGGAAGCAATCAAGAATTATACAGGCAAAGAACCTTTCAAGGGCATCAACCCGGATGAATGCGTTGCAATCGGCGCAGCAATCCAGGGCGGCGTTCTCGGCGGCGATGTAAAAGATCTGCTTCTGCTGGACGTAACTCCTCTGTCCTTGGGTATTGAAACATTGGGCGGCGTGTTTAACCGGATCATTGACCGGAACACCACCATCCCTGTAAAGAAGAGTCAGGTATACTCCACTGCGGCAGACGGACAGACCTCCGTTGAAATTCACGTACTCCAGGGTGAACGGGAAATGGCTGCAGGCAACACCACATTGGGTCGGTTCTCTCTGGACGGTATTGCACCGGCTCCCAGAGGTGTACCTCAGATTGAGGTTACCTTTGATATCGACGCAAACGGTATCGTAAACGTATCTGCAAAGGATAAGGGCACAGGCAAAGAACAGCACATTACAATTACTTCTTCCACCAACATGTCACAGGATGAAATTGATAAGGCAGTGAAGGATGCGGAGAAGTTCGCTGAGGAAGATAAGAAGCAGAAGGAAACCATTGAAGTCAAAAACCGCGCTGAGTCTCTTGCATTCCAGTGCGAGAAAACGCTGGGCGAACTGGGCGACAAAATTGACGAGGCTGAAAAGGCAGAAGTACAGGCTGCAGTGGAAAAGCTGCGTGCGACGCTTGCCGGCGGCGACACAGAAGCAATCAAAGCAGATATGGAAGCTTTGGAGAAATCCTTCTATAAAATTAGTGAAAAATTGTACCAGCAGAGCGGTGCAGGCGCAGACGCAGGTGCTGCCGGAGCAGGTTTTGCAGGTGATCCCGGTGCAGGCGCACAGGGAGGCGATGGTACTTTCTACAGCGCAGACTATGAGGACAAAAGCGACAACCAGTAAAATTGCATAGGCTGACGGGCAGGCGCCGGGGTGAGATTTTGCCCCGGCTGTTTCCCGCTAATCAGCCTGTGCACCCAATATTGCAGGAAGGGTAAAACAGTACATGGCAGATAAACGTGATTATTATGAAGTGCTGGGCCTTTCAAAGGGAGCATCCGAGGACGAGATCAAGAAAGCGTATCGAAAGCTGGCAAAACAGTATCATCCGGATATGAATCCCGGCGACAAGGTTGCAGAAGGAAAGTTTAAAGAGGTCAATGAAGCATACGATGTGCTTTCAGACCCGGATAAAAAAGGAAAATATGATCAGTATGGCCACGCAGCGTTTGATCCTGCTTCCGGATTCGGTGGCGGGGCAGGCGGATTTGGTGGCTTTGACGGTTTTGATATATCAGATATTTTTTCCAGCTTTTTCGGCGGCGGTTCCTCCTCTCGCAGGCCCAACGGTCCCGTTCGCGGGGACGATGTACGTCTGCGCGTAACGCTCAGTTTTGAAGAAGCTGTGTTCGGCTGCAAAAAGGAAGTGCAGTATCAGAGAATTCAAAAGTGCCCGGATTGTAACGGCAGCGGCGCTGCAAAGGGAACCAGTGCCAAACAGTGTCCCGATTGCGGTGGACGTGGACAGGTGAATGTGCAGCAGCGCACGCCTTTCGGGGTTATGCAGACATCCAAAACCTGCGACCGGTGCCGCGGTACCGGTAAGATTATAGAAACGCCTTGTAAAAACTGTCGGGGCGGTGGATATGTTCGGGCTTCGAAAAAGCTGGAGGTATCCATTCCGGCGGGTATTGATGATGGACAGGGAATCGCGCTGCGTGGGGAAGGAAGCGACGGCAGAAACGGCGGCCCTGCAGGGGATCTCACTATTTCTGTGAATGTGCGTCCTCATGCCTTTTTTGAGCGGGACGGATATGACATATACTGTGATGTTCCAGTCACTTTTGCAGATGCAGCGCTTGGCGCGGATTTGCAGGTACCTACAATTGATGGCAGCGAAACCCTGCATATTCCCGAGGGAACCCAGACCGGCACTACTTTTACGCTGAAAAACAAGGGTGTGCAGGTGGTCAATTCTAAAAACCGTGGAAATATGTATATCACCGTAGTGGTGGAGGTTCCAAAGGGACTTAACGGAAAACAAAAGGATTTGCTCCGTCAGTTTAACGAATCCTGTGGAAGCAACAACCATTCCAAACGGGAAAAATTCATGAAGAAGTTTTTCAGAAAGGATTCGTGATGGACGGCTGGATTCAGATAAAGGTAACAGTAAAGCAGGAATACTTAAACGATTTGTGTGCGGTGATGAGTATGGTGGATAATTCTCTCATGGTGGAGGATTTTTCCGACGTGCAGCAGGAGTTGGACGGGGTATATGGTGATCTGATTGATCAGGAACTCTTAGAGCGAGATCGGACTATAGCGGCAGTTTCCGTATTTATTCCCATGGAAAAAAGCCCTGCCGAGTCGGAGGGCTTTATACGGGAACGGCTTTCTGTGCTGGATATTCCCGCTGAAATTGAATGCATTGGCGTGCATGAGGAGGACTGGGCGAATTCCTGGAAACAGTATTACAAGCCCATTAAAACAGGTGAAAAACTGGTGATTGTTCCCGAATGGGAAACATATG
>CATLAS010000063.1 GCA_949878535.1 uncultured Eubacteriales bacterium
GTCCTGTATTAACGTAAACGACTCCCCCCCCAGCAAAGAGAGGGGTGGCGCAGTCTCGCATAAATGAAAAGGCCCCTCTTTGGCATGTCACAGTTTACTGTGACTGGGGGATTGTTATACGATCATTTTGCATGATTTTCAAAGCGGCCGCTATGGACAATCCCTCCGAGTTTTGCTACGCAAAACCCACCTCCCTTTACACAAGGGAGGCTTTTTGTTTGGTAGAGGTCTGCGTCATGCGACCTCCTTTGCACAAGGGAGGCTTTTGTTTTGTGAAGGTTTGCGTCATGCTACCTCCTTTGCACAAGGGAGGCTTTTTGTTTTGTGAAGGTTTGCGTCATGCTACCTCCTTTGCACAAGAGGGCTTTTTGTTTGGTGAAGGTTTGCGTCATGCTACCTCCTTTGCACAAGAGGGCTTTTTGTTTGGTGAAGGTCTGCGTCACGCTACCTCCTTTGCACAAGGGATGTGTCAGCATAGTTGACGGAGGGATTATCTGAATATGCTGCCGATTTGTAAATTATTCAAAGCGATAGTATAACAATCCCCCAGTCTCTATCGCTTCGCTTGGCGACAGCCCCCTTTGCACAAGAGGGCCTTTTTGGGAGGGCGCTGCGCGGGAGCGCCCTTTGCTGGGGGAACCTAATAAAAGTTGTGCTTATCCTTCCGCATCCTCACTCATCTGCGAGCCTATATCCAACGCCGACCTCCGTCAAAATATACCGGGGACGGGCGTGGTCCTTTTCAATTTTCCGCCGCAACCCTGCCATCAGCGCACGCAACGCCTGCGTATCCGTACCGTATGCCGGTCCCCATATCTCCTTTATGATGAACGCAGTGGTGAGCACCTTTCCCATATGCCGGAATAACAGGGCAAGAAGACTGTATTCCATAGGTGTCACGTGAATCTGCACGCCGTCCAGATGCACCAACCGTCGTTCCAAATCAATTTGCAGTCCACCCACCTGGAGAACTGCCTGTGTGTTTCCTGCACCGATCTTCTGCAAATGACGCAGTGCGACCCGGATCCGGGCAAGAAGCTCCGTGGTGGAAAAGGGTTTCGTCAAATAATCGTCCGCGCCGCTGTCCAGCGCCGCCGCCTTTTCCCGATCCTGATCCCGCGCCGACACTACAAGGATAGGAATATCCGACCACTGCCGCACTTTTTTTATAATACTCAGTCCGTCATAATCCGGCAGCCCCAAATCCAGCAGCATAATCTCCGCATGCTCCGACATTAGTCTGCTGATCGCTTCCTGACCTGTTCCTGCTGTTATGTAAGGATAGCCCTCGCTTTCCAAGGCATAGCATATAAATTTCTGGATCTGCCGATCATCTTCTACAACCAAAATCAGCGGCTTATTTCGCTCCATGATACAATCTGTCCTTTCTATTCTTCCACGGGCAGCGTGAAGGTAAACCTTGCTCCCGGTCCGTCTTTCCGATTCTCCGCAATAATTTTCCCGCCGTGTGCCTGTACAATCGTTTCACATATAGCAAGTCCCAATCCAATCCCCTGTCCGGCATCGGCATGTCCTCTGCCGCGGGTATAAAACATTTCGAAAATATGAGGCAAATCCTCCTCCACAATGCCAACGCCTCTGTCCTGCACCACAAACTGCACCGTTTTTTCAGCGGTGTTTTCCGACACAATGATATCTACAGGATCCTTTACATTAGCATGAAGAACCGCATTGCTCAAAAGATTGATCAGCACTTGCTCAATCAGCTTGGCGTCCATCGGCACAAGAATCAATTTTTCCGGAATATCCACGTGAATGATACATTCCGGCGCCCGCTTCGCCATACGCCGTACTGCTCCAGCAATAATTTCCTCCACTGCCTCCACCTGCTTACTAAGAGACAGACTGCCGTCCTGCAGGCGGGTCAGGCTCAGAATATTTTCCACAAGGGAGTGCAGCCAGATTGTCTCCTTATGCATATCCGCAGCAATGGCATATTGGGGAGATCCGGTGTCCGTCATATCCAGCAGCATTTCACAACTTCCGATAATTCCTGCAAGAGGCGTGCGCAGATCATGGGATATTGCCCGAAGCAAATTGCTTCTGTACCGCTCCTTTGCAGTTTCCTCGCGGAACTGCATCTGCTGACGTGCCGACCAATGCCGGTCCATAGCAAGAGCCGTTCCCTCAATCATAGCCCGCAGCAGACGTTCACCTGTCCCATCTACCTGTGCGACGGATGGAATACGGATTACACCCAATATGGTTTCCTTGCCGAGAATCGGCCAGTCGTAAAATTCTTTACCCTTCAGACAGTTCGGTGCGACTGCTTCCAATGCATCTTTATATTCCTGCTGATTTTCCTCCAGCTTCCGATGCACCTGCAAATCGGACGAAACCTGCTGCACAAAGCTTCTCTGAGGCATACCGGTGCTATCGAAGCATAAACATGCCGCTTGACAGGAAAAGCATGCACTAATGCTCGCTACCGCTGCGCCGGCTATATCGTCCATATCCTTTGCGCCTGTCAAACGATTGGTGAGGGCATAAATCGCTTTGGTCTGGGCTTCCTTTACCCGGGCGGCGCACTCACTTTGCCGGGCATGGGAGGTCAGGGCACTGGTAATAAGTGCAGTGAGCGTCATAATGACAAAAGTAACAATATAGTTATTAGCGTCATCTACCAAAAAGGTAAATTCCGGCTGGGCAAAAATATAGCTGAACAGGAATGTAGCTAAGAAGGAAGACAGAACGCCAAACACAAAGCTATGTGTAAACCACGCAGTTGCCAGAACGGCGAGAAGATATACTAATACTATATTGGTTTCGTCAAAGCCGATTCTGCGAAACAGATATCCCACAACAGATGCCGCCAGAAAAGTTCCGATGAGAAACAGTATGCTGCATATTGCTTTTTTCCCCGCACCGGCACGGAATCGGATACTTTTTTTCATATGCTTACTCTATTCATTCACTAAAATGTATAATTTGAGTGTATTTTATCACAAAGGATGCTTTGTGTAAAGAGGGGGGTGACCCAGCGTCAGCTTCTGCTAACAAAAAGTCTTCTCTGTGTAAGAAGAGGTAGCACGCCGCAAACTTCCATCACCCTAGGCCTACACCCAGTAAAAGGAGGTGGCATGCCGCAAAACTTCTACCAATCTAGGCCTACACCCAGTAAAGGGAGGTGGCATGCCGCAAACTTCCATCAACCTAAGCCTCCACTCAGTAAAGGGAGGTGGCATGTCGCAAAACTTCTACCAACCTAGGCCTACACCCAGTAAAAGGAGGTGGCATGTCGCAAAACTTCTACCAATCTAGGCCTCCCCTGTGCAAGGGGAGGTGCCGGCAAAGCCGGCGGAGGGGTTGTTTAGTCAAACTGCCATTTATAAATCCTGCAAAATAATAGTATAACAATCCCCCCGTCAACATCGCTTCGCTCAGCTGACACCCCCCTTTGCACAAGGGGGGCTTAGGTATGATTGGAATGCTCCGTCGAGATCCCCCTTTGGAGCTTCATAGCATATCCTCACATGAGAGCACTAACCAAAATAAAAGTCTCCTCTGCGTAAGAAGAGGTGGCATGCCGCGAAACTTCTACCAACCTAGGCCTACACCCAGTAAAGGGAGGTGGCATGCCGCAAAACTTCTACCAATCTAGGCCTACACCCAGTAAAGGGAGGTGGCATGTCGCAAAACTTCTACCAACCTAGGCCTCCCCTGTGCAAGGGGAGGTGCCGGCAAAGCCGGCGGAGGGGTTGTTTAGTCAAACTGCCGATTTATAAACCCTGCAAAATAATAGTATAACAATCCCCCACCTGCTTCGCAGGATGCCCCAGGGGGCTCTCCCTAATTTATCCGGTAAAGAGAGGAACCTCCGCACAAGGAGATCCTACAAAGTTTGGATGCTTGATCGGCAGCTTACTTTCCATGGGATATTTAATTTATACAACTTTTATCACATATTACAAACATTTCCCGCTGTTTCATTTTAATTTTGTATAAAAATCTCTATCTTTTTATACATGTTTTCATGTATAATATATTAATATGGGGAAGTTTGGAATTTCTATTTATATTAAAAAGAATCTGAAGAAAAAATGTTGTTTTCCAAACTGCCTTTGTCCGCGGTGCAGACGGCTCCGCTGCTTAAACCAAAAACATCATAAATATTTTTGTAAAGGTATGGTCGTAGCTTATGAACAAGGGAAAGAAAATCGTAATCCTCGGCGCCGGAAACGTGGGCGCTTCTATTGCATATACACTGACCGTTCAGGGTGTTGCATCCGAAATTGTGCTGATTGACGTGAATCATGACAAGGCGCGGGGGGAAGCAATGGACATCATTCAGGGAACAGCCTTTTGCCCGCCGGTCAGCATTTATGCAGGCCAGTATGAAAACGCTAAGGACGCTGACATTGTCATCGTTACTGTAGGCGCTGCAAGAAAGCCAGGACAGTCCCGCATCGACCTTGCTCAGGGCAACGTGAATATTATCAAGCAGGTAATGCCTCAGGTGATCCCCTACGCACCGAACGCTGTTTATGTAGTAGTCAGCAACCCTGTGGATATTATCACCTATGCAATCATAAAATCTACAAGTCTGAAACCCTCACAGGTTATCGGCTCCGGCACTACACTGGACTCCGCCCGTCTGCGTTCCCGTCTGGCGGAACATGTGGGACTCAATCCCAAAAACGTCCACGCATACGTGCTTGGCGAACATGGCGACACTTCCGTCATCCCCTGGTCTCTCGCAACCATCGGCGGCATTCCCATGGATAAATACTGCCTGGAAATCTGTGACAACCACAACCGCTGCGGCAAGGCAGAGCTGCAGGAAATCGAAGATGACGTCCGCACTGCTGGTGCAAAGGTTATCGCCAAAAAAGGTGCTACATATTATGCAATCGCCCTCGCCGTTTCCCGAATCTGTGCATGCATTATCCGTGATACTGGATCTGTGCTCACCGTATCCAGCCTGCTGGACGGGCAGTATGGACTGCATGACGTATGCCTGAGCATTCCCAATGTAGTCGGCGCTCACGGTGTGACCCAGTCTATCGTATCTCCTCTGACCGAATCTGAACAGAAGCAGATTGAAAGCAGCGCCGCTGCGCTCCAATCTGTCATTGAATCTCTGGAAATTTAAGTCCGAATAACAGCGCATAGCGCCTTATTGAAATATATTATTCTTAAAGGAGTATAGAAAAAATGGATTACGCAAAAGAATCCCTGAAAAAGCATGGCGAATGGAAGGGCAAAATTGAAGTTGTCTGCCGCGCTCCCCTGGAAACCCGGGACGATCTTTCTCTCGCATACACCCCCGGTGTTGCACAGCCCTGTCTGGAAATTCAAAAGGATGTAGATCAGAGCTACGAACTGACCCGCCGGGCAAATCTTGTAGCAGTTGTTACAGACGGTACCGCTGTTCTGGGTCTGGGTGATATCGGACCGGAAGCAGGCATGCCCGTTATGGAAGGTAAATGCGCTTTGTTTAAGGCGTTCGGTGATGTAGACGCGTTCCCCCTCTGCGTGCGTTCCAAGGATGTAGACGAAATCGTTCGGACAGTGGAACTGCTTGCAGGCAGCTTCGGCGGCGTAAATCTGGAAGATATCTCCGCACCCCGCTGCTTTGAAATCGAACGCAGGCTGAAAGAATCCTGTGATATTCCGATTTTTCACGACGACCAGCACGGTACCGCAGTGGTTACACTGGCTGCTATGCTCAACGCACTGAAGCTGTGCGGCAAAAAGCTGGAAGACATCACCGTTGTTACCAGCGGTGCAGGCGCAGCCGGCATTGCAATCATCCGTCTGCTGATCTCCATGGGTCTGAAAAACGTAATCCTGTGCGACCGGAAGGGTGCAATCTATAAGGGACGTGAGGGATTGAACAAAGAGAAAGAGGAAATGGCAGAAATCACCAACCTGCAGTGCAAAAAAGGCACTCTTGCGGAAGTTTTGGTTGGCGCTGACGTATTCATCGGTGTATCTGCACCGGGCTGCGTAACCAAGGAAATGGTTGCAAGCATGAACGAAAATCCCATTCTGTTCCCCATGGCAAACCCCACACCGGAAATCATGCCGGATCTTGCAAAGGAAGCTGGTGCAGCCATCGTAGGAACCGGACGCAGTGACTTCCCCAACCAGATCAACAACGTGCTGGCATTCCCAGGTATTTTCCGCGGTGCTTTGGATGTGCGTGCATCAGACATCAATGACGAGATGAAGATCGCAGCTGCATATGCCATTGCAAAC
>CATLAS010000064.1 GCA_949878535.1 uncultured Eubacteriales bacterium
GGTTTGATGTACGACTCCCCAGCAAAGGGAACTGTCGTGCAGCGCCAAGCTATAAAAGGCCCCCTTGTGCAAAGGGGGCATCCCGCGCAGCGGGTGGGGGATTGTTTCGCTGCACTGCCGATTTACAGCTTACTTGAAATGAAAGCAGGACAATCCCTCCGTCACAGCAAAGCTGTGCCACCTCCCTTTATACAAGGGAGGCTTTGTGGCTGGTGAGGTCTGTGCTGTGCCATCATCCTTACACAGGGGAGACTTTGTGGCTGGTGAGGTCTGTGCTGTGCCACCATCCTTACACGGGGGAAGCTTTGTAGCTGGTGGAAGTCTGTGCTGTACCACCATCCTTACACGGAGGAGGCTTTGTGATTGGTGAGGTCTATGCTTGCCCCCTTCTTTTACTGGGGGAAAGCCTTTTTATTTAAAATAATCTGTAAAAAAGGACGCTTATAAAGCGTCCTTTTTTCTTATCTTTTTTCAATATGTTCCAGCGAAGCTTTAATCAATCCGTAGAACAGCGGGTGCGCCCGGTTCGGACGGGACTTAAATTCCGGATGGAACTGCACGCCGATAAAATAATCGTTCTCCGGGATTTCCACTGTCTCTACAATCTGATTGTCGGGAGACGTTCCGGATATCACCAGTCCAGCTTCCTCCATTGCCTGCCGGTATTCATTGTTGAATTCATACCGGTGCCGATGCCGTTCGCCGATCAGTTCCTCGCCGTAACACTGATGCAGCAGCGTGCCGGGTTTGACTTTGCAGGGATACCGGCCCAGACGCATCGTTCCGCCTTTGGCGATGCTGTCACTTTGATCCGGCATAAAATCAATCACCTTGTGGGGCGTGTCCTCGTCAAATTCGCCGGAATGTGCATCCTTCATTCCCAAAACATTTCTTGCATATTCAATCACTGCAATCTGCATGCCCAGACAAATGCCCAGATACGGAACATTGTGTGTCCGTGCATATTCACATGCCAATATCTTGCCTTCTACACCACGGTTGCCGAATCCACCCGGGATTAGGATGCCATCGCATGCTGCAAGAATATCGTTTACTGTGCCGGGGGTAATATCCTCCGAATCAATCCATTTAATGTCAATTCGACTGCCCAGTGCAAAGCCTGCATGACGCAGCGCTTCCGCTACGGACAAATACGCATCGTGTAGCTGCACATATTTGCCTACCAGGCCAATGGTACACTTCCGGCTGCGGTTCTTGATATTGTCCAGCATATTCAGCCATTCCGTCATGTCCGGTTCGTCCGTCTTGATGTTCAGTTCCCGGCAAACGATCTGAGAAAAATTGTTTTTCTCCAGCATAATCGGCGCTTCATACAGCACCGGCAGAGTAATGTTTTCAATCACGCAGTCCGGCTTCACATTGCAAAACAGTGCAATCTTTTTGCGGATTGCATCGTCCACAGGCTCGTCCACACGCATGACAATAATGTCAGGGGAAATACCGGTAGCCTGCATTTCCTTTACAGAATGCTGAGTAGGTTTGGATTTGTGCTCGCCGGAGGATTTGATATAGGGCACCAGAGACACATGAATGTACAGGCTGTTTTCCCGCCCCACTTCCGTGCCTACCTGGCGGATTGCTTCCAAAAACGGCTGACTTTCAATATCGCCGATGGTGCCGCCGATTTCTGTAATGACTACATCCGCGTTGGTTTTTTTGCCTACTGTATAAATAAATTCCTTGATTTCGTTGGTGATATGGGGGATAATCTGCACTGTTTCGCCTAAATATTCGCCCCTGCGTTCCTTGTTCAGCACGTTCCAGTATACTTTACCAGTGGTCAGGTTAGAATATTTGTTCAAATCTTCATCAATAAATCGTTCGTAGTGACCAAGGTCCAGGTCTGTTTCTGCGCCGTCCTCTGTGACATATACTTCTCCATGCTGGTACGGACTCATCGTCCCGGGATCTACGTTGATATAGGGATCCAGCTTCTGTGCCGCTACCTTCAGTCCCCGCATTTTCAGAAGGCGTCCCAGAGACGCCGCAGTGATCCCTTTTCCCAGGCCGGATACTACGCCGCCTGTCACAAAGATATACTTGGTCATAATTCCTCCATACCGCAAAGCGGTGTTATTTTACTATATTTGAAACGCGAAATACTCCGCGCCTATTTACTGTTCATACAATATGCATCTATTACCTGCCGGGGCAGTACCGCGCCGATAAAATCACTAATGCCAGCAAACCGGGATGCTTCCTGCAAAGCGTGGGGAAGCCTTCCAAATCCATAGTCTTCTGCCGGAGAAAGTCCGCAGCGAATACCATCCAGTCCTGCATAAATCAACAGTGCAAGCAAGATATAGGGGTTTGCGGCAGGATCCGGAGCGGTCAGTATAATCCGTCCGGGTTCTTCATCCGATATGTACACAGGAGAAGTCCGATTTTCCGCTTTCAATGTGTGCAGCCGTTCGTAGGACTGACAGGTTGGGTTCCCGAAAGCGGTCATGTCCCGCAGGTGGGTTTGAATTCCTGCAAAAAAAGAATCTGTATGCTGTGCGCCGGATACGCAGATGTGCAGCCCGTTTCCCATAGCATTTGGCAAGGGTTTCGGCACAAAAGAGGCGCATAGCCCGTGTCGGTGCGCAATGGTATGTACTGCCATGCAAAAAGATACAGCATTGTCTGCTGTTTCCATCGCGCTGCCGCTGCAGCAGCGGATCAAATGCTGTCCGGGACCCCGGTAATGTTGAGACAGGCATGTATAAACATGCATTTGCTCCAGTGCCAGACAGATTTCTTCGCGAATCTGTTCTCCTTTGTCCAAGGGAGCCGTGTCCAGATATCCCGCCCGATCGTGTGGAATTCTCGTTGGATTTCCCTCCAGGTCGGCGGTGAAAAGATAAAATGTGTATTCCCAGCTGAAACGGAGAGACAGCCCCATTTTCGCGGCTGCCTGATCTGCCCTATATAGAATTTCCCTGCTGTCCCCCTGAAACGGTGTGCCATCCGGATTGCGAATGCTGCAATACATGCGGATGGATTTTTCACTGCTCAGATTTTGAGGAAGAAGCGTGCAAGTATCCGGGATCGGAACCAAACGCAGCATCACGGTATCTATGCTGCATCCGTCTATGCCGAAAGGGTCGAAAGGGATCCCCCGGGTAAAGGCGCGATACAACTGACAAGGTGCAATAGAGACTGCTTTCGGATGTCCCAAGGCATCAAAAAAAGCAAGACGGACAAACTTCACGTCTTCCTGCTCTGTAAACTCCATAACCTGCGCGGCTGTAAACGGCACGGGTACTTCCTTTCCCTGACTTTGGAAATGTAAACAAAACGCCATCAGCCTCCCCCAGCAAAGGGAGCTGGCTCCGCGCAGCGGAGACTGAGGGATTGTCTCTACTTTCATTTCAGATAAACTGCAAATCGGCAATCTACCGAAACAATCCCTCCGAGTTTTGCTACGCAAAACCCACCTCCCTTTACACAAGGGAGGCTATAAAATAGGACGAGGCTTGCAGCGTGTCGCTTCCCGTTGCACAAGGGGACCTTTTACAGTTTGTGTTCCGCGGCAACTCCAGCAAAGGAGCCATGTAGCGGCTCCTTACATGGGAGCCTGATAAAGTACCTGCACTCATTATACCATACCGGACGAATTCTGTCTACAATCTTCCAAAGTTTTTTTCAGTTTTGTGGATTCTTCCAAATAATTTTCCAACATTTGACACAGCGCAATTTTATCGCCCCGTCCAGTTGATTTTTCTTTGTTTATAGTATATAATGATAGTATTCGCTTTATGATAGTATTTTGCCGCGAAACGCGGCATATCGGAGGTTTTTGCATGGTTAAATTGATTGAACACGGCGTATTTCTAAAGGGCAACCGCTTTTTAGACGAGGGCGGCGATCCGGACGTAGGAAAGCAGGGCACCATTGCCCATTCCATTTTAAAAAGCCACAATGTGGGCGGTGATGACAAGCATTTGAAAATCCGCTTTGATGCGCTGGCTTCCCACGATATTACATACGTAGGTATTCTGATGACGGCCCGCGCCGGTGGTCTGGAAGAACTGCCCCTGCCCTATGTGCTTACAAACTGCCATAACAGCCTATGTGCTGTGGGCGGCACCATTAACGAGGATGACCACATGTTTGGCCTGTCTGCGGCGAAAAAATACGGTGCGATCTATGTTCCTGCCCATCAGGCGGTAATCCATGCATTTATGCGGGAAATGATGAGCGGCTGTGGAAAAATGATCCTCGGCAGCGACAGCCACACCCGGTACGGCGCTCTTGGTACCATGGCGGTGGGAGAAGGCGGTCCCGAACTGGTAAAACAGATTCTCAGCCGCACCTATGATGTGGACATGCCGGAAGTAATTGCTGTCCATCTTACCGGCAAACCCCGTCCGGGCGTAGGTCCTCAGGACGTGGCGCTGGCAATTATCGGCGCAGTATTTTCTAAAAAATTCGTGAAAAATAAGGTTTTGGAATTTGTAGGAGATGGCATTGCAAATCTGCCCATTGAATTCCGGAACGGCATCGACGTTATGACTACGGAGACCACCTGCCTGTCTTCTATTTGGACAACAGACGCGGAAACAAAGCGGTATTTCCAGATGCATGGCAGACCGGAGGCATATAAAGAACTGGCTCCCGCTGATATGGCATACTATGACGGTGCGGTGCTGGTCGATCTGTCTAAGGTTGAGCCGATGATTGCACTGCCCTTCCATCCTTCCAATACATATACTGTACGCCAGCTCAACGAAAATGCAGGCGATATTTTGCGTCAGGTTGAAATCAAAGGCGAGCAGCAATTGGGGCTTGCTCCCGGAACCCTGCAGCTTACCGATAAAGTCGATCCCGCTACCGGACGTGTGCGGGTAGATCAGGGTGTTATCGCTGGATGCGCTGGCGGTACTTACGATAACCTGTGTGCCGCTGCGGATATCCTGCGCGGTACTTCCATCGGAGCAGACAGCTTTGCCCTTTCCGCATATCCTGCCAGCCAGCCCGCTTTCGTGCGTATGCTGGATACCGGCATTGCAGCTGAGCTAATGCGTGCCGGCGCAACCTTGCGCACTGCGTTCTGCGGTCCCTGCTTCGGCGCAGGCGATGTGCCTGCCAACGGCGGACTGAGCATTCGTCATTCCACCCGAAACTTCCCCAACCGGGAAGGCTCTAAGCCCGGAGAAGGACAGTTTGCATCCGTAGCCCTGATGGACGCGCGTTCTATCGCGGCAACTGCTGCTGCCGGCGGCCTGCTCACCGGTGCGGATGAACTGGATGTGGAATACCGCACACCGGATTACAAATTTGATACGTCCATTTACGAAAACCGGGTATGGTTCGGCTACGGCAAGGCAGACAAAAATGCCGAACTGAAATTCGGTCCCAATATCAAAGACTGGCCCAAGATGCCCGCTCTGGGAGACAATCTGGTACTAGGTGTTGCTTCTGTCATCGACGATGAAGTGACTACTACAGACGAGCTGATTCCCTCCGGTGAATCTTCTTCTTACCGTTCCAATCCGTTCCGTCTGTCCCGCCTGACCCTGTCCCGCCGGGATCCGGAATATGTAAACCGTGCAGATGCAATTCACGCAGCGGCACAGAATTATGCAGGCGAGGAATACGATCCTGCTCTGTTGGATCAGAATGCTGTAGCTGCTATGGAAGCAGCCATTGCTGCCTGCGGCAAACTGGAAGGCTCCGTCAGCATCGGCAGTTTGGTTTGTGCTGTCCGTCCCGGAGACGGAAGCGCCAGAGAACAGGCTGCATCCTGTCAGCGTGTGCTGGGCGGTGCTGCCAACATTGCGCGGGATTATGCTACCAAACGGTATCGTTCCAATCTGATCAACTGGGGGATGCTGCCTCTTACCTGTCCGGAAATGGCTATGGGTAAAAACAGCGGCACTATGGAGGATGAAATTCTCTGCGGCGATTGGCTGGTGCTGCCCGGTATCCGTGATGCTGTTGCAAACGGTGCGGAGACTGTGGAAGGATATCTGTACCACACAGGTGAAGGAACCTTGACGAAACACACATTCTCTCTGGGAAGTCTGACTGACGATGAGCGTAAAATCATTCTTGCCGGCAGTCTCACTGGAAGAGCCAGAGAAGAACGGGAAGAAGCCGGAAAATAATACCGGATAAAAAGATATAAAATTCGTCATAATA
>CATLAS010000065.1 GCA_949878535.1 uncultured Eubacteriales bacterium
GATAACTACACATTTATAACATGATAACATTTTATAAAGAAAAAAGCAATATTTCCACGAAAAAAATCGTATCGGATAATACAGCAAGTCATCAAAAAAATCCGCCGATAAAACGGCGGATTTTATATATATTACATTGTTTAATCAGACTGACATAATCCGAATTCTGGACTCCAGTCCAGCAAACGTATCTCCTGCAAAAGCATGCCCCGCTTCAGATTCTACAGTCGGAGGCGTAATAAACTCAGCGTACCCTGCCGGAGAGTTCGGTAATGTTTTAATATCCCCGAATACAAGTGATGCCTTCTCCAAGGTTTCTCGCACCGCGTCTGTTTTTACCCGCACATAGTAGGAAAATATGTTTTCTGAAAACGGCAAAACGTATCCTTCCGGAGCCCTCTGCCAATCCATAGGCAATTCCTTCTGTGCAAGGCCGCAGGCTGCAGCAACCACATCGGATACAACAGCGCCCGCTGTAGGAAGTCGCCCTGCACCACGCCCATAATACATCACATCTGCCGTCACCGGACTGACAAACCGGATTCCGTTATACACATCATCAATGTTTGCAAGGGGACTGCTGCTGGGCACAAAAAACGGGCATACGTACAAAGATGCATGGTCATCTTTGATCCGGGAACTGCCAAGCAGCTTCACTGTCCCACCCCAACGTGCGGCAGCGTCCATATCTGCCGGCGTGATCTTCGTCATCGTTTCTGTATAAACATCCTTCTCATCCGCAAGCATATTGGTGGCAATTGCTGTGAGAATCATAATTTTCCGCTGTGCATCCAGTCCATCCACATCTGCCGACGGATTCGCTTCTGCATATCCCAGTGTCTGCGCTTCTTTCAGCGCAGCTTCAAAAGTTGCACCGTCCTGCCGCATCCGGGTAAGAATATAGTTGGTCGTACCGTTCATAATACCGTCAATTTCTGTGATTGTATCTCCAGCAAGACTGGTGCGCATTCCGCGAATCTGCGGAATGCCGCCGCCTACACTTGCTTCACATAAATAGGAAACACCCATTTCCTTTGCAGCTGCCAGGATTTCCACCCCACGCTTTGCTACCAACTCTTTATTGGACGTTACAACACTTTTACCGCCGCGAATTGCCTGCATTGTAAAATCAAAGGCAGCGCCTGCCCCGCCCATAGTTTCGCATACAATAGAAACTTCCGGATCATTCGCAATCACAGACATATCGTGTACCACCCTGTCTCCATAAGGAGAATCCGGGAATTCCAGCCTGTCCAAAATATATTTCACATGGATTTCATCGTGAACCATACGCTGCAGCGCCGCCCTGTTCTGCTCCAGAACCTCTGTGATTCCGCCGCCTACCACGCCGAATCCAAGAATTGCAATTTGGATCATCTCCGTACCACTCTTTCAAAAAGATTTGCATTATGTATAAGTATACCACACACACCGAGCAAAATCAATTCCTATTCTGCCCAGATTTTATAATATAATTTTCCGCGCCTCCAGGTAATACCGCTTGCTTTTGGCTTCACCCATAGAAAATGTTTTTCTGGGCAGAGAACCGTTTGCTGTTACATACGGAAAAAGGGTTTCCTTGTCCACACCGGTGCAGAAGAATCCCAAGCAGCCTTCCGCACTCGAAAGAGTTCGCAGTGAATCTGCACCGTGAATATAGTCGCATACCACACCCGGATGGGACTTAATATATCCGTCAATAAATATTTGCAGGCATCCTACGTCCAACGCATGGCCTCCAGGTAGGGCCACCGTTTGCTCGCCCGCTCCTGTCACCGCCGTAACAGTACCTGTGCCGGCAGCAGATTCTTCCAGTTTCGCCAGCACGTCTACAGCGTCACAGTTTTTCAACAGTCGGTAAATCGGCTCAAATTCGAGAGAAGGATCATATAGATTCACAATTTCTACCAATGCATACCGTGCTGGATGTGTTTTCGCCGCTTCTGCGCCCAACGTATCTTTCAATTCTGCATAATACGCCGCAGCACTTGCCAGTGAGTGATTCCCATCCCCCACCGCATAAACCACACTGCCCTGTCGCCGTGTTTCATAATCAGCAAGAACCTGTAGAAGCGAACTTTGTACATCTCCAAAAATTCGATATCCCACAGCATATCCGCCGCCCTGCATCAACGGGAAGGAATACAGAAGTTCCATCTCTGCTTTCTTCTCAGCAAGAGGTGCAATCACCTGGTTTTCCGGATCGTCCATCAAAAGCATTACATGGGGAAGCTCCACAGCGGCGCGGCGCCGAACTGCAACTCTGGGGGGAATCCGCTCCACCACGGTCTCCTCCGTGGGGCGAATCGCAGAACAGGAAGCAGGAGAATAATCATATTCCTCCAAATCCACCTTTCCGACAATTCCCCGGCGCACCTTACCGTCCGGCAGTGTACGTTCCAGATAAATCATGCTGTTCGGATAAGAGTGAAGTTTTTCACAGATCGTTCCCATGTTTTTCTGGATTTCGCTGTCCCGAATCTGCTCTGCAGGCGTTCCCAGATACACTTCCGGAAGAATCAATCCCAATGTAGACATTGCGCCTGCAGCCTCCTGCTCGGCAGCTTGCCAATATTCCGGTTCGCTGGTAAACTGATCGCAGGCAATGACCGCCCATTTGCTCCAGTCCTTCCCATCCGGTACATAATCCGGCAGCAGGATATCTGCCGGTGTGAAAATGGTATTCTGTATCATAACGGTTCCTTCCATAATATATACTTCAAGCTGACAATATTATACAGAAAGTTCTATGTATTGTCAATCGCGGAGCGGCAGATCGCCGCAAACTTACACAAATTTATCGTTTTCTCCCAGTAAAAGGAGGTGACTCGCCCAAGCGTAGCGATTGTGTCGGAGAAATTGGTGGGTACACACTTCCAATTTAAAAATATGCAAAACGATAACAGAAACAATCCCTCAGTCGCTTCGCGACAGCCCCCTTTACACAAGGGGACCTTTTATTGTTTGAGGCTCCGCGGGAGCTTTAAAAATATGTGCTTCATCGGCAATCCCTTTGAGGGGGTCTTTTATAAAGTTCATGCTCCACCAGCATGCCGCAAAGTCTCACTGCCCCAGAAAAAGGAGATAACTCGCCGCACGCCCTCGCCTTACTTAAGCCTCCCATGTGAGGATCCGCTTCGCGGCTCCATAGGGGTAAACCTCGTCCTATTCAAGCCCCCAGCCAAGGGAGATAACTCACCCAGCGTATCGGTCGTGTCGGAGGAATTCCATGACATACGCTTTCCGTTTTATGCAGCAAAATACTGCAAGAACCAAAATGCATGTCTCGCATATACTGAAAGTGTGGGGGACCCCCACAAGTATAAATAAGTGAGGAAATGAAAAAAATGTGTTGTGGATTTGACAATGACTTCGAAACTTTACAGGATAATATAAATACCAGATCCAATACCGGCTGCGGATGCTCCTGCCCCGTTACAGCAACGCGTGAGGAACCTCGCCGCAGATGCGGCTGCGGCTGTGGATGCAGAAGAAACGCAGAACGGCGCGAAGACAGATGTGAACGCGAAAACGAAGGTCGGGAAGCACGCGAGCGTGACTGTGAACGGAACTGCAGTCTGTGCAGAGGACTCCGCCGTGTATTCGGCTGCGGATGCGGCTGTGGATGCAATCGCAGATAACAATTCAATAAGCAGAGCGATAACGCTCTGCTACATAGAAAAACGTTCATTTTATGAAATGTACCATGGATTCATTTTATAAAATGAGCGTTTTTTATAAAATCCCTTGACAATTATACTATATAGAATTATACTATATAGTATAAAGGAGAGTAATATGAACTCAAACGGCGGATTTATTGCATCGCAAATACGGCACCTAAGCAGCAGAATCTTCGAGAAGATGCTGCGCGATAGCGGAGTTGACGCTTTTAATGGGGCACAGGGCAGAATTCTTTATGTGCTTTGGGAAAATGAAAAACTGACAATTACAGAAATCGGCAAAATGACAGGACTTGCAAAATCAACCCTAACCAGTATGCTGGATCACATGGAAAAAGGAGAGCTGATTACTCGCATACAAAATCCGAAAAACCGCAAACAAATTTTCATTCAAATCACGGAAAAAGCCAAGTCATATAAGCAGCAGTATGATGCAATTTCCAAAGAAATGACGAATCTGACGTACCAGGGCTTTTCTCAGGCGGAAATTGTACAATATGAATCAATGCTTGTGCGAATCAAAAACAATTTGGAAAGGTATGAAAGAAAAGAAAATCATGACTGAACTGAATTTTAAAACTTTTTGGGATGATGTCCACGAACAATTGGAAACAGCAAATGCAATTATTCTTGCTACATGTGCAGAAAATCACATCACCACACGCACAATGGCGCCACTGCTGGACGGGACAAGCATTTTGCTGTCTACAGGCCGTAATAGTTTAAAGGTGCAGCAAATGCAGCAAAATCCCAATATCGCACTTGTACTTGGCGGAATCAATATTGAGGCAACCGCTAAAATATACGGTCATCCCAGCACATATCCCACATATAAGGAAATTTATGCAGCGCGGTACCCAGAATATGCAGAGACATACAAATCTTCTCCGGAAGATGTGCTCGTCATTGCAAAAATGCAGAAAATATCTATATATAATTATTGTAATGGAAAAGCTTGCAAAGATATTTTGGATATTTCCGAAAAAAGAGCTTATCGAATAGAGCTTTAATAGTAGACACACAAACCATAATATGGTAAAATACTGAAAACTGCATATTTGGAGGATATATATGGCTGACAAAATCAAAGTGACGATATGGAACGAATACCGCCACGAACGGGATGGGGAAGCAAAAGAATTTTATCCCCGGGGCATTCACGAAACCATCCGTGAATTTCTTGCTGTAAACGAAGACATGGAAATCAAAGTGGGTGTACTCGATGATCCGGATCAGGGACTGCCCGATGAAGTTCTGAACAACACCGACGTGCTGATCTGGTGGGGACACATGCACCACGGCGAAGTAGAAGATGCACTGGTGGAAAAAATTCGGCAGCGGGTTTACTGCAGCGGCATGGGATTTATCGGACTGCATTCCGCGCATCACTCCAAGCCGTTTCGTGCAATTGTCGGATGTACAGGCAACCTGAAATGGGGAGACAATCAGAAGGAAGTCGTCTGGAATCTTTTCCCATCTCACCCGATTGCACAGGGGCTTCCGGATTCGTTCGAACTGGAAAGTGAGGAACTGTACAGCGAGCCTTTCTTTATTCCCCAGCCTGACGAGCTTGTTTTCGGTTCATGGTTCCAGCATGGAAACATCTTCCGCTCAGGATGCACCTTCTACCGGGGCATGGGCAGAGTCTTTTATTTCCAGCCTGGTCATGAGGTTTGCCGTTCTTTCTATAATTCCAACTGTCAGAAAATTATCACAAACGCAGTCAGATGGGCACGTCCCCATATGGATACTGCCATTGTCAACGAATGTCCTTACACGGGAAAAGGTTTTTTTAATGAATAAAAGAAACAGCCGGGGAAAATCCCGGCTGTTTCTTTTTCTCCTTAAAGGCTCCCTTGTGCTGGAGCCGCGTAGCGGATCCTAGGGTGCTCCCGCGAAGCGGGTGAGGGATTGTTTCTGCTATCATTTTGCAGTATTTTCAAATTGGAAGTAGTCTCATACAATCCCCCAGTCACAGCAAAACTGTACCAGCCCCCTTTGCACAAGGGGGCCTTTTAAATGCAAGCGGAACTGCGCCGTACCCCCTTTGCTGGGGGGGCTTTTAAAATATATGCTTCACCAGCAATCCTTTTGCTGAGGGGATCCTTTATAAAATTTATGCTCCGCCGACATGCCCCAGGAGAGCCGCTTCACGTCCCCTGCACAAGGAAGGCTTTGCTGTTTTTTTGCGGCGCATGCCTAAAATCCACATTTGTCTAACATATCCAACAAAGGATACATAACTGCATCGTCCGCCTCCGGGATATCCTGCAACGGAAACGGAATTCCCAACTCCGCATATTTCTCCAAACAAAACTTACGAAACGGAAGCAGTTCGACCTTTTCCACATTGGAAAACTGCTTTGCTATGGCACACAATGCACCTACATCCGTAGGCTTATCAT
>CATLAS010000066.1 GCA_949878535.1 uncultured Eubacteriales bacterium
GACTGGCAGAAATACTGGTGAACGGCGGTTATACCCGGGTGGAACTGGTGGAAGGTCCCGGGCAGTTCGCCATGCGCGGCGGTATTATTGACGTATATCCCCCCGCAGAAGCCCCTGTGCGCATTGAATTATTCGGAGATGAAATTGACCGCATGGGCAATTTCGATCCTGCTACCCAGCGGTTTACAGAAGCGATCCGGGAGCCGCTGCGCATTCCTCCTGCGGGTGAGATTTTGCCCAGTGAAAGAAGCCGGGAACTGATCCGGGCTGCCTGTGAAAAGCAGTTGAAAAAGGTGCAAGGCACGGAAAATGCCCGGGCAGCGGATATTCTGCGGGCAGAACTTGCATCTTTGGACAACGGCGAAAATATCGGATTTGCAGACAAATACCTACCCCTAATTTATCCTGAGGCGTCCTGCTTCTTAGACTATTATGACGGACTTGCAGTCTTGTGCGACGCATCCGCAGTGCAGCAGCAGGCGCAGGCGGCGGAAATGCTCACCATGCAGACTCTGGAAGAACTGATTGGCGCGGGAGAACTGCATAAAACGGTGCGGGGAACGTATATTCATCCGTGGGCACGTATGGAAAAAGCACTGGAAGTGCTGCCAAGCGTGCTGATAGATCCTTTTGCGCGCAGTCATGCCGGACTGTCTCCTGCTGCAGAATTTCATTTTGAAACCAGACACATTCCTGCATATGCTGGAAATACGTCCTTGCTTTTAGAGGATCTGGAACAATTTGCAGGGGGAAAATATCGGACGGCGATTCTTTGCGCCAACGAAACAGAAGCCGGAAACATTGCTGATATGCTTTCCGATGCGGGCTACACAGCCGCTGTCTGCAATGAGAATTTGGATTTCTATGGCGCGGACAGCGCCCGACACCCTGTAGCACTCCTATACGGCGACGGCGGCGCAGGTTTTGAGCTTACAGGGGAGTCGTTTGCTTTTCTGAATTATTCCGGTGTACCGGGATCTGCCGCAGGCAGACGCAAACGAAAAAAGACCGCAGCAAAGAAGAATCGGGAAGCGATCCTCTCTTACAGCGATCTAACCGAAGGGGATTACGTTGTCCATGAGGCATACGGAATCGGGCTGTTTGAAGGAATTGAAAATCTTACTGTCGACGGCATGTCCCGGGACTATGTAAAAATCAAATATGCTGGAACAGATCAGTTGTTTCTGCCGGTAGATCAGTTGGATTTGCTGTCCAAATATATCGGTGCCGCTGCCGAGGGAGGCGGCGTGCGCCTGTCCAAAATGGGCGGTTCCGATTGGAGCCGTGCGAAAAGTCGTGCCAGCGCATCCGCCAAGGAAATGGCAAAAGAGCTGATCGAACTGTATGCACGCCGCCGGCGTGCAAAAGGTATCGCCTTCCCGCCGGAGGACGATATGGGCAGACAGTTTGCCGCCGCGTTCCCCTATGAGGAAACGGACAGCCAGCTTACAGCTATTGCAGATGTAAATCGGGATATGGAAGCGAACTATCCCATGGATCGCATTGTATGCGGAGACGTTGGATACGGTAAAACAGAAGTTGCGCTGCGTGCCGCCTTTAAGGCTGTATCCGGAGGGTGTCAGGTGGCAATCCTTGTACCTACTACAATTTTGGCATACCAGCATTATCAAACAGCACTCAGCCGATTCCGTGGGTTCCCTGTTTCCATAGATATGCTGTCCCGGTTCCGGAGCAAAGCCCAGCAGACCGCGTCTCTGCGCCGGCTGCGCCGGGGAGAAACCGATATTGTGATCGGAACTCACCGGCTGATTTCTGAAGACATCACATTTAAAAATCTGGGGCTGGTTATCGTAGACGAAGAACAGCGGTTCGGCGTTGCCCAGAAAGAGAAGCTGAAAGAAGCTGCAATCGGTGCGGATATGCTGACGCTTACCGCCACACCAATCCCGCGAACGCTAAACATGGCAATGGGCGGCATTTTGGATATGAGCGTGCTGGACGATGTACCGGGAATGCGCTCTCCCGTGCAAACCTATGTAATGGAGCATGAGGACGGGATTTTATATGAGGCAATCCGACGGGAGCTGCGCCGGGGCGGACAGGTATTTTATCTGAATAACAACGTGGAATATTTATACACCATTGCAGGCAAACTGGGGCGTGCTGTTCCGGAAGCACGCTGCGCCGTGGCCCACGGACGTATGGACCGGGATGAGCTGGAGGAAGTGTGGGAAGGCCTTGTTGAAGGGGAAATCGACGTGCTGATCTGCACCACGATTATTGAAACAGGTGTAGACATTCCCAATGCAAACACGCTGATTATAGAAAATGCAGACCGATTTGGGCTGTCTCAGCTTCATCAGATCCGTGGACGGGTCGGACGCTCCAACCGCCGGGCATATGCATATTTTACCTATCCAAAAATGAAGCAGCTTTCAGAAATCGCAGATAAGCGGCTTCAGGCAATCCGGGAATACGCAGCTTTTGGCGCAGGCTTTAAGATTGCACTACGGGACTTGGAAATCCGCGGCGCAGGAAATCTATTGGGAGAGCAGCAGCACGGACACATGGAAGCAGTGGGCTACGATATGTACATCAAGCTGCTGGAGGAAGCAGTTCTGGAGGAAAAGGGCGAAGAAAAGAAAGTGCGCGCGGAATGTGCAGTTAGTGTGCGGGCAGACGCATACCTGCCGAAAAGTTACATCCGGGATCAGGCACAGCGTATGGAAATGTATCGTAAAATTGCAAAAATTCAATGCGAGGAAGATTTCTCCGATATGATAGACGAGCTGTGCGACCGGTTCGGTGATCCGCCGCGCAGTGCTATGATGCTGTGCCGCATTGCCCTTTTGCGCGGGCTTGGCGTGCAGGCGGGAATGGAAAAAATCGAAGAACGGGACAGAGAACTGATGCTGTGTTCTAAAACGCCGGATCTCACAGCAGTGCAGCAGCTTTCTGGCAAATATCCGGGTACACTCCGGATGACCATCGGCGCTGTGCCGGTGATCACAGTCAAGAAACCCCGTGGAGTGCAAACGGTAGATTTCCTCTGCGATTTGTTAACGGAATATATACAGTTTCTTCCTACGCAGGCAAAGGAATGAGCCTGCCAGCATGGTAAAATAAATGATAGGGTAACCTGTCCGCAGAAAGGATTTTGCGTGAAAGCTACAAAACAGCAAAATGTAATATGTCTGTTTCACGCCCAAATTCACTTAAAAATGGGACCCAACCCATTTTTATCTGCATGACAGACACAGCGAATTTAATGAACTATTTATGCAGCCGCTAAAGCGGCTGAATGGAGATTATTATGAAGATAAAATACAGATCTGCCGCCGCACTGCTGGGACTGCTTCTTTTGCTGTCCGCCTGTCTGCAAGGCTGCGGGGGAGATTCCAGCGCAGCCGTACTGACGCTGGGGGATGTGACAATCAGTGAAAACGTGTATCATTTCTGGGCAAGCAGCTATAAGGGAGATTTTCTTTACAGATACGAGGATGTGAAAAACACCGAGGAGTTCTGGAAAAGCGAGTTGATTGACGGGATAAGCGCTGCGGAATATTTCGATACGGTGATACTGGAAAACATTCAATACACTATGGTATGTATGCAGCTGTTTGAAGAATACGGACTGGTAATTTCCGCATCGGAGAAGCAGAGCATACAGGATCGGATTTCCGATTATCTGAAGGAATACGCCCAAGGAAACCGGAACCTGTTCAATCAGGTGCTGGGTGAATACGGCGTAAATGCGAAACTGCTTGAAAAAATTTATATTGACGATGCAAAGGTCTCCAAAGTGTATGACTATCTGTACGGTGAGGAAGGAAAAACACCTTTGACTGCGGAACAGCTGGAAGCATATTATCAGGATAATTACGTGCACTTTCAGATGATATTTATTAACAATAAATATCGGAATAAAACGGACAGCAACGGAAAGTATATCACCGATGACAGCGGGCTAGTTCTCACGGAAGAATTAGATGCAGACACAAAAGCCCAGCGGGATGCGGCGATACAAAAGGTACAGGAAGGTCTTGCCGCCGGAGAAGCGTTTGCAGATTTGTATGAGACATATTCTGAACTGAAAGCATACGAAAACGGATATTATTTCAGCACAGGAACCACCTATAATGATAAAATCTATTATGATTTAATCCAAAAGGCAAGAACCATGGAGCCGGAGGAAACGGCCACTGTTGAGGGTGATTATGGAACGTGTATTATACAAAAGCTGGAACTAAACGAAGGCGCCTGGGAGGACAAAGGAAACAGTGATTTCTTTGACAATTACAAGGATACGGTAGGAGACACCGTTTTCCGGGAATTTCTCCGGGAATATTTTGACGATATAACAGTAGATACGGAAGCGATTGCCGCATATTCCATTGCAGCAGTTACGCCAAATTACACTTTTTGATAAAAAAGTATGCTGCAAGGCTGTACTAACGCCTCAAGTCGGTTCCGCCAAACTCCATAAATCCCCCGGCAAAGGGAGGTGGCACACCGCAGTTTCTGCCAAACTTCATATGCCTCTCTTTGTGTAAAGGGAGATGGCACAACATAGCCCCCACCAAAATTTATAGCCCCCCTTGTGCAAAGGGGGGTGAGTTTTGCACAGCAAAACTCAGGGGGATTGTTTAAGCAATGCTGCCGATTTGAAAATATTGCAAAATCCAGTTGTAACAATCCCTCAGTCACAGTAAACTGTGACAGCTCCCTTTACACAAGGGAGCCTATTTTGTGTTTTATGCTACGCGACAGTTTCCTATGGAGCCGCACAACGGGTCCTCACATGGGAGCCTTTTTTGCGTTTTATGCTGCGCGACGGTTTCCTTTGGAGCCGCACAGCGGATCCTCACATGGGAGCCCTTTTGTGTTTTATGCTGCACGACAGCTTCCTTTGGAGCCGCACAGCGGATCCTCACATGGGAGTCCTTCTGTATTTTGTGCTGCACGACAGCTTCCTTTGTGCTGGGAGATTCTTTTCGTACTTGTGCTATGATGGTCCATATTTACGCTCTGCTGATCTCTCCCTTTACTTGGTAATTTTTAAATTTTTATATTAAACGAAATCAAACAAAAAGAGGGGCTATGCCCCTCTTTTTAATAAAACGTAGCCACTGCGGGATCCGGTTCTGCTGCTGGTTCTATCTTCTGTGCCAGCAACACCGGGCCTTCCCCGGCATAAACCTTATGATTCTTCACTTGAATCTCACCAGTCACTGTTACCCAATCATAGCTTTTGTAATCATCGCTTCTGCCCCATTTGCAGATCATCGCGCTGAACTGGATGTCCTCCGCACAGCAGGTCATCACGTGTCGTCCGGTAAACATCCAGCCGGTTCCAAGACTTTTTTCTTTTGCCACCATTGCTTTAAACTGCACTGTTTTACCATGATACGCAGGCAGATTCTCGCACAAATCCCGGTAAAACAGAGCATAATCCCTGTCCTCTATTACAATAACTGGCGCTTCCATATCATACGGCAGAGGGTCCTCAATATCATCACAGATTGTTTCCCCGTTGACATTTTCATATATGATCGCCGCCATACGGGAAAGCCCACGCACCGCCTTGTGCAAATCCATGTAGTCCGCACCTACTGCCATACGGTTGAAAATGATCATATCCGCACTTTGAATTTTATCAACTACCAAACTGCGCATATTCTGATTGTACATAGAAAATGTTGCAGAATCAAAGAACAAAATTTGCTGCCCAATAATCCAGTGCTCCGGCGCAGCATTATATAATGCAGATAACTGCCACATGCCGTTGTATTCTACAAGAATTTTGGTCGCGCCATGTTTTTTCTGCAATATGATCAGCGATTCCGGCGAAAGCTGTTCTGCATCAGAGATTTCCTCTAAATATACGTCCTGTGAGGCAAACTCTGTAGGATCCAGTTCCGCCTCGCCGGATTCACAAAGCAAAACCAAAATCCGTTCGCCTTCACAAAAACGCTTGTCCATCAGCGTTTCCTGTATAAATGTTGTTTTTCCTGATTCCAGA
>CATLAS010000067.1 GCA_949878535.1 uncultured Eubacteriales bacterium
CAATGTCTGCATCGGGAAGCAGTGCTGCTGCCCGGCGGGCAAAATCTGCCAATACTGCGATTCCCAGGGACATGTTGGCAGAGTAGAATACCGGAACGGATTTTGCCGCTTCATAAATCAGCGCTTTTTCGTCCTCTGTGTGACCAGTGGTGGAAAGCACAATGGGAAGGGAGTGTCCGAGGGCATAGGAAATCAGTTCGCGGACTGCGCTGTGGTGGGAGAAGTCGATGATGACATTGGCTTCTCCTTTATAATCTGCAATATTGTGCAGGTCGAACGCTTCTGAAAATTTGTCAATTTCTGCAGCGATAATTGTATCGTCCGCGCTTGCCGCAACCTGCTCCCGCACTGCGGCGCCCATCCGTCCGCCTGCGCCGTTTAAAATAATTTTTGTCATATTAATACTTTTGCCTTTCTCGTCTGAAAGAAACAAAATTTCATTTTTGCATTTTTTCATCTTTCAGACTGTTGATCCTTTTGTTTTATGAAATCAGTCCATGTGTACGCATAATTTGCAGCATAGCTGCTTCTTTGACTTCATCCATGGGAGTCAGCGGCAGACGCAGAGTGTTTTCACAGAATCCCATTGCAGCCATTGCAGCTTTAACAGGAATGGGATTTACTTCAGAGAAAAGGGCACTGATGAGCGCATGATACTGATACTGAAGCTGCGCTGCGCCGTGGATGTCCCCTGCAAAGAATTTTTCTGCGATCTGGCAGGTCTCTCTCGGAAGTACGTTGGAAAGAACAGAAATGGCGCCGATTCCGCCTACGGACATGAGCGGCACGATCTGATCATCGTTTCCGGAATACAGATCCAGCTTGCCGTAGACATAGGACATGGTTTCCACGATTTTGGAAAGATTGCCGTTTGCTTCTTTAATGCCGCAGATATTTTCATGATCTGCCAGGATACGGTAGGTATCCGGTTCAATATTTACACCGGTGCGGGAAGGAACGTTGTACAGAATCACAGGCGCGTCGCTCATATCTGCAATATCGGTGAACATTTTCACAAGTCCCTTTTGGGTTGCTTTGTTGTAATAAGGCGTTACTACCAGCACTGCGTCTGCACCTGCCTCACAGGCACAGCGGGTCAGATCTTTCGCATATCCGGTATCGTTGGATCCGGTGCCTGCAATAATGGGCACCTTGCCTGCCGCACGCTTTACGGCAAAGGCGATGGCATCCCGGTGCTCGTCATCAGTAAGAGTGGAAGCTTCGCCAGTGGTGCCGCAGACGACCAGCGCGTTGATGCCGGATTCAATCTGCCAGTCAATGATACGGCCGAACTGCTCGTAGTCGATCCCTTCTGCATTGAAGGGGGTGATCAGCGCAGTGGCAATTCCCTTAAAAATTGTTTTTTTCATGTTGTTCTCGCTTTCCTGAACATAATATATTTTTACCAAAGTCTGGCGCATTTTTGCATTTCCTGGAAAAACAAAAAAGCCGACACACGGGTCGACTCTGCAAACAAACTGATATTCCTGTAGAATTCAGATAGCTCTCCGCAAAAGCGACAGTCGGGATGATCTTATTCATCCAAACCAGGACAGACGTGACCCCAATCTTCCTTCGGCATTTGCCCCTTTCCTGCTGACAACGGGCGGTCAACCCTTTTGCATCCGCAGTACTTTTGACACAATGCACCTCTACCGTGTTGCGGATATTGTAGCACAGATTTTTCCTGCTGTCAAGTAGGATTTTCAGCATTTTTGAGGCTGAAAAGTAAAAGGATCTTTTGCAGGAAAAAGGGCTCTCATGTATTGGAGCATAGCACGAACCAAAGCCTCCTTTGTAAGGATCCATTGCGCGGCACAGACAAAAAGGCTCCCCCAGTAAAGGGGACTTCCGTGGAACACAAACCATAAAAAGGCCCCCTTGTGCGGGGATTCGTTTTCGAATCCCTGGGGCATCCCGCGTAGCACAAGCCATGAGAAGGCCCCCTTGTGCAAAGGGGGCTCCCGCGTAGCGGGTGGGGGATTGTAAAGCTATCATTTGGCAGGATCATTTAGACAATCCCTCCGAGCTTTGCTGCGCAAAGCCCACCTCCCTTTGCACAAGGGAGGCTGATGAGGTTAGGCGGGTGCTTGTGGCAGTTCCCTTTGCTGTGGGAGCCTTTTTTGTTTATGCGAAATACTAAAAATAGATTTTCCGCTATAGCGCGAAAAATAACCCCCTTTTCCTTGACTATAATTCAACTTTGTTATATAATAAAAAGTAAGAATGATTAAATTGCCATAATATTGCCATTTGCTGCCCGGCGGCGTTTGCGCAGTATCTCAATATGGCTTTTCAGGACTATTTTTGAAAGGTACGGTAGAAAAATGGCGCAGAAGAAAAAAGCAGCCGCACCCGCAGCGGAATCCACTGCGGATAACAAAAAGAAAGCATTGGAAACTGCAATTTCCCAAATTGAGAAAAGCTTTGGACAGGGTACAATCATCAAAATGGGTGAAAATCCAAAAATGAATGTGTCTGCCGTTTCCAGCGGATCTCTTGGGCTGGATATTGCCCTTGGCGTAGGCGGATTTCCCAGAGGCAGAATTATTGAAATCTATGGACCGGAATCTTCCGGTAAAACAACGGTAGCGCTGCACGCAGTGGCAGAGGTACAGAAACTGGGCGGCGAAGCTGCTTTTATTGATGCAGAGCACGCGCTGGATCCTTTGTATGCAAAGGCACTGGGCGTCAACATCGATGATCTTTTGGTGTCTCAGCCGGATTCCGGAGAACAGGCGCTGGAGGTATGCGAGGCACTGGTGCGTTCTGGTGCGATTGATATTGTTATTATCGACTCCGTAGCGGCGTTGGTGCCCCAGCAGGAAATTGAAGGGGATATGGGCGCATCCCATGTGGGTCTGCAGGCACGGCTGATGTCTCAGGCACTGCGGAAGCTGTCGGGAACCGTTGCCAAAACGAACTGTATTGTTATATTTATCAACCAGCTGCGCGAGAAAGTAGGCGTGGTGTATGGAAACCCGGAAACTACCACAGGCGGACGGGCGTTGAAATTCTATGCGTCTGTGCGGTTGGAAGTCCGCAAGGCGGAGGTGCTGAAAAACGGTACGGAGCCTTACGGTAACCGGGTAAAATGTAAGGTAGTGAAAAATAAAGTTGCGCCGCCGTTTAAGGTTGCGGAATTTGATATTCTGTATGGTCACGGCATATCCAAAACAGGAGAAGTTGTGGATCGTGGCGTGGAAACAGGTGTGATGGACAAAAGCGGTTCCTGGTATTACTATAACGGAGAGCGTGTCGGACAGGGACGTGACAACGCACGCAAGTTTTTGGAAACCAATCCGGAAATTCTCGCTGAGATTGAGGAGAAAATCAAGGCGCTGGGAACAGAGCAGGAGGAAGAACTGCCTGCTGCCGGTCTGGAGGATGAGGAAGATCTGGATATCCGCCTTTTGGATATGACTTTGGATGAATAAAAGAAAGATACATAGAGAGGGAAAATTTTGATTTGCAGCAGCATTTCGTTCTGCAATTACCGGAATATTTCATTGGAGACAGTCTCTTTTTCCGATGGCGTCAATGTGCTGTTCGGTGATAACGCTCAGGGAAAATCTAATATTCTGGAGGGAATCTACTTTTTTGCCAGAGGACGTTCTTTCCGAGGTGCGCGGGAGCGTGAAATGATCCGGTTCGGGGAAAAACAGGCGCAGCTATCTCTGTCCTTTCAAAAAGACAGCGCACAGTATCCTGTAACGCTGGAGGCAGATTTGCCCCATACGGGGAAAAAAGTTCTCCGGCGGGGTGGTGCACGACTGTCCGGCGTCCGCGAGATGATCGGTTCGTTTCGTGCAGTGTTGTTTTGTCCCCTGCACCTTTCTCTGGTGGGTGGTGGACCGGCGTTGCGGCGCAGCTTTTTGGACATTGCACTGTCCCAGCTTTATCCCGCATATTTAGACAGCCTTTCCCGATACAACCGGATTTTGGCGCAGCGTAATGCGCTCATTAAATCCGGTGTTATGGGAGATATGGCGGTGTGGGAGGTATATGCCCGGCAATTGGCGCACCTGGGCGCGGATATTGCTGCACGGCGCTGTGCTTACATGAGCAAACTGGAAAAATATGTAGCAGATATTTTTGCCGGAATGACGGAGGGGCGGGAAGCCCCTCGCCTTATATACCAGTCGGGCGCTTTGCCGGAAGATACGTCTGACGCTGCGGATATCCGCAGCGCCGGAGAGGAGCGGCTGTTCGCTGCACTCACCGGCTCCATCGAGCGGGAAGTTCGATATGGTGCTACTTTGTACGGCATTCATAAAGATGATATCAGCATTCGACTGAACGAGCGGGAAGCTCGCAGCTATGCATCCCAGGGACAGCAGCGCAGTCTTGCGCTGGCGATGAAGCTGGCAGAAGGGGAAATGGCGAAAACAGTCGGCGGCGAATATCCAGTATTTTTGCTGGACGATGTACTTAGTGAATTGGACGGACAGCGCAGAGAGTTTATTCTTCGTTCGCTTACAGGGCGGCAGATTATTGTAACTTCCTGCGAGCCGGCCTATTTTGACACAGGAGCGGCAGATGCAGTCAGGATGCTGCATGTGCAGGACGGAGCAATTCTGCCGTCGTGAAATGGTCGTACGCACATATGAATAAAAAGCACGGTGCGCTTGCACCGCGAATAGAATGGGGGAGGAAATATGCAGTATCAAATTACGGACGTATATGAAACCCGAGCGGGGATTTCCGTTGTGTTATCCTGCGATGATGGGGACGGGACGGAGAAAACCCTGCTGTTCAAGCCTTCCCTGTGGCTGGAAGAAGGGCTGCAGGCTGGAGACATTCTGGACGAGGAGCGTATGG
Organism: uncultured Eubacteriales bacterium; assembly: GCA_949878535.1. Lineage (GTDB taxonomy): Bacteria > Bacillota > Clostridia > Oscillospirales > CAG-272 > Avispirillum. The sequence goes on from CATLAS010000067.1 coordinate 4,822, forward strand.
ATCAACTATGCAGTACGGCGCAGTACTGTCAGGCAATCGCACGAGCGGAGGGACTGCTGGCAAATTCAGATTATAGCCGGATGCGGTTGATTCACCGATTGATGCGGTTTGGATTTGATCGGTCTGTGTGTGAGCGGGCAGCGGACTACATGATAGAAAAAGGATATATCCGCGAGACGGATCAGACGCTGCGTATTGCTCGGTTCTATTGTAAGAGCAAGCACTGGGGTAAAAAACGCATTGCCGCGGAACTGATGGGCAGGGGATACTGCCACGATGCGGTGATGAACGCGCTGGGGTCCCTGAGTGATGAGGAATATTTTGCATCTCTGATGCAGCTTGTTGAGAAAAAATATTCCACCCCCTGTACAGATGAAAAAGAAAAACAGAAACGGATTGCGGCTCTGTCCCGTTTGGGATTTTCCTTTGGGGAAATTCAGCGGGCATTTGAAAAACTGGATCTTAAAGACGAAGCTGTCGGCATAGTATAAACTGTAAAAGCTGCAGCAAAGGGAGCTGTCAGTCAAGCCACACAAAAAAGGCCCTCTTGCACAGAGAAACTCCCGCATAGCATAAGCCATGAGAAGGCCCCCTTGCACAAAGAAATTCCCACGCAGCACAAACCATGAGAAGGCCCCCTTGTGCAAAGGGGGCTCCCGCGTAGCGGGTGGGGGATTGGTTATCTACCATTTGGCAGGATCAATAAATCGGCAGTTATTGTTTAGACAATCCCTCCGAGCTTTGCTGCGCAAAGCCCACCTCCCTTTACACAAGGGAGGCATAAAGGCTGATAGAGCTTGCGGCAATCCACCTCACCTTGCACAAGGTGAGGCGTGAAGGTTGATGGTGCTTGCGGCGAGCCACCTCACCTTGCCCAGGGAAGGCGTGAAGTTTGATAGGGCTTGCGGCAATCCGCCGCCCTTTGCTCAGGGGAGGCATGAAGATTGATGGTGCTTACAGCGATCCACCTCCTCTTGCACAAAGGCCCCCCGCGTAACACAGACCATGAAAAGGCTGCCTTGCACAAAGGTCCCCCGCGTAGCGCAACCCATAAAAAGGTCCCTTGCACAGAGGGAACTCCCGCGTAGCACAAACCGTGAGAAGGCCCCCTTGTGCAAAGGGGGGCTCCCGCATAGCGGGTGGGGGA
>CATLAS010000068.1 GCA_949878535.1 uncultured Eubacteriales bacterium
GACTATAATTATTTCATAGGCTATATATTGTAAAAGGAAAGAAAGGCAACATTACCAATATGAAAAACGGTATTTTTTATGCATACAGCTATTTCTACTTTTACTTTCCGGTAAAAGAATTTTGTGCTGCATGAATAGCCGTTTTATATAAAACAACGAATTTCACGCAGCAGCCGCTGCGTGATTTTTTGTTTATAAGCTTTATTTAAACAAAGCCTCTCCAGCAAAGGGAGCTTGAGACCAAAGAGGACAATCCCCCCAGTCATAGCAAACCACACAAGCAAAGCCTCCTTTGTGCAAAAGGAGGTGGCACGGCGTAGCCGTGACGGAGGAATTGTTCAAATATCATTTTGAATAATTAGCAAATCGGCAGTATATGCAAAACAATCCCCCCGTCGCTGTCGCTTCGCTTGGCGCCACCCCCCCCTTTGCACAAGGGGGGCTTGGGGTTAGGGTTAAGGTTGCTGGGGGGAGGCTTTAAGTTCTGTAGTACATACAAAATTCAAAGAAAAGGATATAAAACCATGATCGCAGTTTTACGGCAAGATGCCACACAGGAACAAATAGAAAGCCTTTGCAGTTGGTTTCGTGAAAAAGGACTGGACGTCCACATCTCCCGGGGGGAATATCAAACGATTCTGGGATTGATCGGTGATACCAGCCGCATCGACACTGATCTTTTGTGCGGGCTGAGTATTATAGAATCTGCAACTCGGGTATCTGAGCCTTACAAAAGCGCAAACCGGAAATTTCATCCCCAGGATACCGTCGTATCTGTATCCGATACCGTGCGCATCGGCGGAGGACATTTTGCACTAATCGCCGGTCCCTGCTCCGTAGAAAGTGGAGAACAGATCACTACTGTTGCACAGGCGGTGCAGAAAGCAGGGGCAGCAATCCTCCGGGGCGGTGCATTCAAACCTCGCACCTCTCCCTACGATTTTCAGGGGCTGGGCGGAGAAGGTATCAAAATGCTGTCCCAGGCAAAACAAATTACCGGCATGCCCATCGTGACGGAAATTATGAACGCCAATCAGTTGGATTTGTTTGAGGACGTAGATATTATCCAAGTGGGCGCACGCAATATGCAAAATTTTGATTTGCTGAAGGAATTGGGGCGCTGCGGCAAGCCCATCCTGCTGAAGCGGGGACTGTCCAGCACCATCAAAGAACTCCTTATGAGCGCAGAATATATCATGGCTGGCGGCTGCGAGGAGGTAATCCTATGCGAACGGGGCATCCGTACCTTTGAAACTTATACAAGAAACACGCTGGATCTGTCTGCAATCGCCGTTCTCCAGGAGCGGACCCACCTGCCTGTCATTGTAGATCCCAGCCACGCAACCGGTGCTGCCCGCCTGGTCGCTCCCATGGCTCGCGCAGCAGCAGCAGCAGGTGCAGACGGCATTATGATTGAAGTACACAATGATCCTGCCAGCGCATTGTGTGACGGAGTGCAGGCACTGACGCCGGAGCAGTTTGCTGCAGTAGCAGCAGACGTAAAGGCAGTACGCGGCGCTCTGGGACTTGATAAATAAAGCAGCAGCGCCAAATTCTACGAAAGGCACAGAATAAAATATGACAGTAGGAATTGCAGGACTCGGACTAATCGGCGGCTCTCTTGCAAAAGCATATAAAGCAGCAAAAGAACCGGCAACCGTTCTGGGCTTTGACCGGGACGTATCCATCACCCATATCGCCCAAATCGACGGAGCACTGGACGGAGAGCTCACAACAGAAAAAATCGCAGAATGCGATTTAATTCTCATTGCTCTGTACACAGGAGCAGCAGCAGAATATCTGGAAAAAATTGCACCTTATGTCCGTCCAGATGCTGTGGTAGTGGACTGCTGCGGCACAAAACGTACCATCTGTAAAGCAGGCTTTGCCATCGCGGAAAAATATGGCTTCATCTATGCAGGCGGACATCCCATGGCAGGATCCCAGTATTCCGGATTTAAATACAGCCGGGCAAACCTGTTCTGGGGTTCTTCTATGATTATTGTCCCCTCCCGGTTTGACGACATCCATCTTACAGCGCATATTAAAAGTCTGCTGGAACCGGTGGGATTTGGCAGAATCACGATTACCACAGCAGAGCAGCATGACCAGATGATTGCGTTCACCTCTCAAATGCCCCACGTGGTATCCAATGCTTTTATCAAAAGTCCCACGGCAAAAGCCCATAAAGGCTTTTCCGCTGGAAGCTATAAGGATCTTACCCGGGTTGCATGGCTGAACGAGATCATGTGGACGGAGCTATTTTTTGAGAATCAGGATTTCCTGCTGCAGGAAATGGATTACCTGATCGACGCATTAAAAGAATACCGAACTGCACTGGCAAACGGAGACAGGGAAGCAATGACGAAACTACTTGCGCAGGGACGCAGATGCAAGGAGGAAATAGACGGATAAATCCGTCTATGATCTAAACATATATGAAAACAATACAGGTAAACGCATCCAAAAAATACGATGTTTGCATAGGTAAAAATATTCTGGGTGAGCTGGGCACGCGTGTTCGTTCACTCCTCGGGACACACGCACGTATTGCCATTGTAACGGACGATACGGTAAACGCTCTCTACGGAGCGGCACTGGAGCAGGCTTTAGACGGTATCGACTGCGTAAAATTTGTATTTCCCGCAGGAGAAGCCTCCAAAACCATTTCCACCTACAGCGCCCTACTGGAATTTCTCGCTAAAAATCAATTGACCCGGACAGACGCCATCGTCGCTTTTGGCGGCGGCGTGGTGGGCGATCTTGCAGGATTCGCAGCCGCAACCTATCTGCGTGGGATCCCGTTCATTCAAGTTCCCACTACGCTCCTTGCCGCAGTGGATTCCTCCGTTGGCGGCAAAACTGCGGTGGACCTTGCCGCAGGAAAAAATCTGTGCGGCGCGTTCTGGCAGCCGGAACTGGTTTTGTGTGATTATACCCTGCTGGACACCCTGCCTGATGAAATTTTTTCCGACGGCATGGCGGAGGTAATCAAATACGGCATGATCCGGGATGAGAATTTATTCCGCCGCCTGCACCAGCCGGTACGCACAGATCCCGAGGATGTAATCGCTGCCTGCGTTTCTATTAAGCGGGACATTGTGCAGGAGGACGAGCGGGATTGTGGAATTCGTGCCCTGCTCAATTTCGGACACACTGCGGCACACGGTATCGAGCTTTGCTCCGACTATCAGATTCCCCACGGCAGAGCCGTAGCAGCAGGTATGGTAATTGCCAGCCGCGGGGCACATAAGCTGGGGCTGTGCGAAGGAGATATTGCAGATAAGCTATGTGATCTTCTCACATTGCACGATTTGCCAACCCAGTGTAATTTTTCACCCCGTCAACTTGCCGATGCGGCACTTTCCGATAAGAAAAGAGCTGGCGGCAACATAACTCTGATTCTTCCAGAAAAAATCGGGCATTGCATTCCGTATAAAATTCCTGTCACTCATTTGGAAGACTTCTTCTGGGCTGGAATGGAGCAGTAAAAGCCCCCCCAGCAAAGGGAGTTGGTACAAAGCATACCGCATCAGCCCATGTCACCCATGTGAGGATCCACTTCGCGGCTCCATAGGGAGGTGGGCTCGCCGCAGGCTCCTACCTACTTCATACGCCTCCCTTGTGTAAAGGGAGGTGGCTCGCCTTTGGCGAGTCGGAGGGATTGTTTGCATATACTACCGATTTATAGATTATCTAAAATGATAGCAGGACAATCCCCCCGTCGCTGTCGCTTCGCTGGGCGCCACCCCCCTTTGCACAAGGGGGGGGCTTGGGGTTGAAGAGGACACTTCCCTATAGAGCCTTACAGTGGCTCCTCATACGGGAGACTAATGAAGCTTGTGCGAGTAAGATACACAATTCACGAAAGGAACCGAACATTATGACTGTTACTGTGAACGGAAAAAATCTGCATGGCACAGTCCCAGCAGTAACTTCAAAATCCATGGCGCATCGGCTGCTGATCTGCGCCGCCCTTGCCGAAGAACCGACTACCATAGGATGCAGCGTCCTCTCTGAAGACATCGAAGCCACCTGGCACTGTCTGGAATCTGCCTTTGCTGACATCTCTTATCATGACGGTGCCTTTACAGTAACACCGCATAAAAAGGCAGCCAATGATACTATAGCAATAGACTGCGGCGAATCCGGATCTACCCTGCGGTTTCTTATCCCGATTTTGTGTGCACAGGGCGTGAATGCGGATATTGCACTCCACGGCAGACTGCCGGATCGCCCCCTCTCCCCCCTGCGGGAAGAACTGATCCGCTATGGCTGCACCCTTTCGGAGCAGGGCTCCAATCCCCTATCGGTGCGGGGAAAACTACAGTCCGGCAATTTCACCCTCCGGGGCGATGTGTCCTCCCAGTTTATTTCCGGGCTTCTGTTTGCGCTTCCTCTTTGCAAGGGGGATAGCACTCTTACGATAACCGGAAAATTGGAATCCGCTTCTTATGTAGATATGACTCTGTGGGCGTTGAAAGCTTTTGGTATCATTATTCAACGCACCGACACAGGATACAAAATCCCCGGCGGACAAACATACCGCTCCCCCGGTATGATCGAAGCGGAAGGAGACTGGTCGGCGGCGGCATTCTGGAAGGTGTGCAAATTTCTGGGAGCTCCTGTAGAGGTAACCGGACTGCAAAGCGATTCCCTGCAGGGAGACAAAGCAATCTGCGACATTCTTGAAAAAATGCGCACAGAGAAGAACTGCAAAATTGACATAGCAAACACACCGGACCTGGTGCTGATTCTTTCCGTTGCAGCACTGGGTACTCCAGGAGAAACTACAATCTGCAATGCTGCCCGGGTACGGCTGAAGGAAAGCGATCGCCTTGCCACCTCTGCGGCTCTGATCCGTACAATGGGCGGCATAGTGCAGGAGCTGGAGGATGGACTGATTATCCAGGGTGGCGGCGCACTTCATGGCGGCACGATTGACGCTACCGGAGATCACCGGATTGCCATGTCTGCTGCAATTGCTTCTGTAATCTGCGGAGACGTGACTATTCATGGCGCACAATCCGCATCCAAATCCTATCCAGCGTTCTGGAAGGATTTTGAGATGCTGGGCGGCTCGGTAAAATATCAGGAAGAGAGACTTTAACATGGCAAGCATATACGGAAACAAACTGAAAATATCCATATTCGGGCAGTCCCATTCCGCCGGAATCGGCGTTACCATAGACGGTCTGCCCGCAGGGTTTCCCATAGATACAGCGCAGCTTGCGCAGTTTCTTGCCCGTCGGGCACCAGGAAAAAGTCCCCTGGCAACCCCCCGTCGGGAAGGAGACGAGGTAGAATTTTTATGTGGGCTGTACAACGGTGCAACCTGCGGCGCTCCTCTTACAGGAATCATCCGAAATACAAACACTCGCAGCGGCGACTATTCCAATCTGGCAGACTGCCCCCGTCCGGGGCATGCAGATTACACTGCTGCTGTAAAATGGAACGGGCATCAGGATCCTACCGGCGGCGGACATTTCTCCGGACGGTTGACTGCGCCTTTATGTATTGCCGGAGGCATTGCTCTGCAAATTCTGGAAAAGCAGGGAGTCACAGTAGGCGCGCACATAGCCCAAATTGAAAATGCAACCGACACACCCTTTGACAGAGTAAATATTTCTGCAAAAGAACTGAAAACGATCACAGGAAAGTCCTTTCCTGTAGTAAATGACAATATTGCATCTGCCATGGAAGCGGCAATCCTTGCCGCAAAAAAAGCAGGCGATTCTGTTGGCGGAATCATCGAATGCGCCGCAATAGGCCTGCCTGTTGGAACAGGGGATCCAATGTTTGACGGCTTGGAAAGCAGGCTTGCCTCCATGCTGTTTGCTGTTCCAGCGGTTAAAGGTGTAGAATTCGGTGCAGGCTTTGGCTGCGCATCTATGCGGGGGAGCCAATGCAACGATCCCTACTGCATTCGGGACGGTGCAGTACGTACTACT
>CATLAS010000069.1 GCA_949878535.1 uncultured Eubacteriales bacterium
TCTGCCAGATCAAAGAACCGGTCGTCATGGGTAATAACCACAACGCCTTTTCCTTTTTTCTTGAGGGCAGGGAGCAATTCAGTGTAGAAGTATTTTCTGAATTCAGGATCCTGTTCGGCTGCCCACTCGTCAAACAGCAGGAAGGGCTTTTCATCTAAACAGCAGATAATATATGCAAGGCGCTTCCGTTGTCCTGTGGAAAGATTCATGGAATTGAGAGATCCGTCGTCGTTCAAAGTAACTTTGTTGTCAATCCGCATGACTTTCAGCAGATGTTCTACCTCTTCTTTTTTCGTTTCCAGATCTACGCCGTAGAGTTTGTTGAACAGATAAAAGTCGCTGTAAACGGCAGAGAAGCATTGGTTCAGTTCAACCATGTTGCAGATATGACCGTTTACCAGTATTTTGCCTTCCTGCACCGCATAAAGGCCGGTAACAAGCTTGCCCAGTGTTGATTTTCCGCTTCCGTTTCCTCCAGTGATAAAGGTAATTTCTCCCGATCGGATTTCCGTATTGATGGGACCCAGGGTAAATTCAACACTTTCCTCTTCTGTTTCCGGATCTTTAATAATGTAACTGTATGCGGCATTCTCAAATCGGATGGAAATATCTTTAGGGAGCGGCGGCAGTGCAGACTGCATTTCGCTGTATCCGGTAGAGATTTCATCCAAATCCCGGAGCAGTTTTTTGATTCGGTTCAGGTTTACGCGAACGTTTGTTATAGATGGAATAATACCGACCACAGCACCTACAGGACCAAGCAGATAGAACACCATAAACAGTGTCTGACGCAGGTCATTAACATTTATACCGGCAACAAACAACGGGAAAATGAATACTACAACACCGAAAATGGAGTTATACATAATTTGACCATATAGCCCGTAGTTTAAGAACTTCACCGCAACGGTTTTGGATAGCTCCATTGACAGGTGGGAATATTTTTTCATTTCCTGAAGGAAGGCGCTTTTGCGCAGCCGACTCAATACAAGTTCTTTGAATCCATAAACCAGATCGTTCATCTGTCCGAAATAGATGTCCTGAATGTCCCGGTTCTTTTCCCAGTATTTTTTACCGACTCGGCTTGTCAGGTATCCGACAAAGGCGTTCAGTATGAGAATACTGACAGAAGCGATAAACGCAGGTACACTAATAGAAAAAAGATAGTACAGACAAAATATAAGCGTCATGGCATTGGAGGCAAAGTTAATGATCATGCCGGGCAGCCCCGCATATACGCCGGTATCGTTATGCAATCCGGAATAGAGACGGGGACCGCCAATTTTTTCGATTGCCTGATAGGAGGAAGCGACAATTCTGTCAATCATCGCAATCCGTTTTTCATAAGCAATTTCATTTGTCATAACGATCATTTTGCTTTGGAACAGTCTGTTGGAATAGCAGAAGAAGGACAGGGAAAAAATGAAATAAATAAGCAATTCCTTGGAGTATTCCAGATTTCTGTTAAATGTTTCGTTAATGGTAAAAATGATTAGCGCGCTGGTTAGTCCGTTAATCAGAGAGAGGGGAACAAGAGCCACATAATTTTTTTCTTTTGGTTTTGGAAAATTGAATGTGAAGATTACATAGATGAAAAATATGATTCCAGCAAAGAATCCAGCAATGCTGCCGTAAACGATGGTTCGAGAACCCCATACGCTGACTGCTTCCCAAGGAAGCCGTGCAAACAAGATATTTGGCAGATAGTACACGCAGAAACCATAAAACAGCATAATTGGAATGGCGATAAACATTCCTGCAACCTTTGCGCTTTTTAAGTTTTCATACTGCCGTTTTTTCAGGATCATTTCCACTGCAGATTTTACGAGCAGCACAAAGAAAAGCAGGCTTAAAATGATAGATCCGATAAAAATCAGGGAGAATATGGAGTCCATAGTTTGATAGGTATCAGCTTTATATTTTGTAGCGTCTGTCCCTTGCAGTGCATTGAAGAAATTCCCGGTAATATAAGAAGGCGCGCTGGAATTCTGATTTGTAAGGACGCAAATTCCGATGCCTTCTTCCATGTTAATCACCAGATTAGAGGAAAAATTCGGGTTGGATCCGCCATGCGTAACAAACTCACCCCGGATGTGCACATCCCATCCGGCGGCATAATAGTAATCTCCATGGGATGCAACGGTGCTGTTTCCTATATGGGATTTTTCAATCAGTTCTGTATAGGGATCCGGCAGTTCAACCCAACCTAACTGAATCTGCATCCAGCGCGCCATATCCTTTGCTGAGGATATGATATATCCGGCGGGTGTATTTCCGCGATAGTACGGTGCGTCATATGCACGGGCGCGAAACAGTTCAGTTTTGAATCCGATAGACATTCGGTTTGTTTCAGCAGCTTCATTTCGCAATGTGTAGGTTTCTGTCAGCCCAAGGGGAATCAAAATTTTTTCTTTGATAAAGCTTTCGTAGCTTTGCCCAGATACATTTTGAATAATCAAGCCTAAAATATCATAGTTCATTGTTGCATAGGAATATCTTGTGCCAGGATAAAAATCCAGATGTGTTCCAATCAGGGTGCGAACGGTTTGCTCCAGTGCATCATCACCGCTGTTTTCTGGGATCCCACCAATCGTTTTGAAGGGCAGACCGGTTGTTTGGTGCAGAACATTCTCGATGGTAACGTCTACTTCACCATCTATTTTCTGCCCCTTATATTTTCCGTGGTATTCCAACGAAAGCCAGGGTATGTATTTTTGGATCGGATCTGACAGTTGAAGGCTGCCTTCCTGCTCCAGATATAATATGCCTAGCGCAGTAAAAGCTTTGCTCATGGAACCCAACTCAAACAAAGTGTCTGCCTTCACAGGTGTTTTCTGATCCGAATCCATATAGCCGTAGTTTTTCAGCCAAACACCGGATTTGTTTACCACAGCGATAGATACTCCAGGCGTCATGGATTTATCCATCGCGGTTTCTGCAATAGAATCCAGATCTTCTAAACATGCTGAAAAATCTGTTTGAACTTTTTCTGCATGGATTGGAACTGCAAATACTGATAGCAGCAGACATACGATAAGCATGAGAACGAATTGTTTTTTCAATGATTTCATGACTGCATTTGTTCCTTTTCTTAGATTTTAACGGTAGCTTTTGACGGGGGGAATGAGAAAATACACCAGCTGACAGAAAAGGGAGTCTGACGGCTGGTGTTTGTGATTCGGCATTGCTGTAGATCCTAAACGCATGGAGGAGCACTTGCAAGCTGTTAGTACATAAATTTTACCATTTTTGGAGAGAGCTGCATAACTGATTGAATGTAAATGTCTGCGGTTACCATGGATTTGCAGGCGCTCCTGTCATGCGGTTCAGGTTGATCTAATTTTAGCAGAGCTTTCGTGTGTTGAAAACTACCAATGGGTGCGGTTGCTTCGTATCATGGGGATAGAGCTGGGACTATTCGCCGCAGGTTGACAATATATGACTTTTTCTGTAAAATAAATGTGTGGATTTACGTGAATATATCAGGCATAAAAATTTTGCTGGACAAGTATAATGATGCAGAGACCTTACAGAATAAGCAAAAGAAAGGAACTTCAATAAATATGAGCAAAATGGATCGAAAGACCTTGGTTGTTGTGACTTCAATCTGCGCAGCGTTTGTAGTGGTATTTGCTTTGGCAATCGTTCTTGTCCTGTATACTTCGGATAGAGATCCGGCAGAAGGGGAACAAATGCAGGAAGATGTCGCCGGGGTTTGGATAGCGTCTGTTGCCAATATTGATTTTCCCAGCAGTACAAATCTGGATGCACAGACCCTGCGGGGAGAGATTGACGCGATAGTAGATAAAACGGCAGAGCTGGGGCTGAATACAATATATTTTCAGGTGCGCCCCTGTGCAGATGCTTTATATAATTCAAAACTTTTTCCTGTTTCCGCTTTTTTGTCTCAGTCGGGCGAACTGCCGCTGGATACGTTAGAATATATGGTGGAAACTGCACATAAGGCGGGCATTGCAGTACATGCATGGCTGAATCCTCTGCGGGTTACGACAGGCGGCGGCCTATCCAACCGGGATACGCTGCGGGAGGGACATCCTGCTTTGGAGCATCCGGAATGGGTTGTAGAATATGCCGATGGAAAGCTGTATTTTGACTGCGGCGTTCCGGCTGTACGAGAGCTGATTGCGGCGGGTGTGCAGGAGATCATAGAAAACTATGATGTGGACGGAATCGTTTTTGACGATTATTTTTATCCCTATCCCCAAAGAGTCACTGGGGAAGATGGAACGACCAGTATTGCAGCATTTGCAGATGAAGCAACTTTTTCCGAATACGGTGAAGGGTATGAGGATATGGGGGACTGGCGCAGAGATAATGTAAACAATATGATCAAGCTGGTGTATGATACGGTAAAGAAAGCTGATAAAAACTGCTTGTTCGGGGTTGCCCCCTTTGGAATCTGGAAAAACGGATACGGTGATGAAAGCGGCAGTGAGACCAGAGGTGCCCAGTCGTATTCCGATATTTACTGTGATACGCTGGCATGGATACGCGGCGGATATATCGACTACGTTGCGCCGCAAATTTACTGGCGGACGGTAGACAGTGCTGCTCCGTATGATATATTGTGCGATTGGTGGGCACAGCAGGTAGAGGGCACAGATGTGCGGTTGCTTATATGCCATGCTGCATATCGGTACGAATCGGATTGGGAAAACCCGCAGGGAATTATGACGGAGCAGGTTGCGTATGCGAAGGAAAAGGCGGCATACAGCGGCAGTGTTTTCTACGGATATGATGAACTGCGCCAAAATACAAACGGAATTGCGGACGAGGTGCGGGAGATGTATGCACCTGCAAACACGGATGCCGACAGTACGGAAACTGAATAGTTTGTGAATGCGTTGTACAGATTTTAACAGGTATAAATCACTCTTGTATGGAAAAAACATATAAGGGTGATTTTAATTTGAAAAAATGGGAACAATATGGTATAATGACTGCAAAGCAGTCATTGACGACTGATTCGCATCGGCGCCGCCGCTGCCAGCCGCTTTCGCGGCAGATTGCACGCCGTGCAATCAAAAATCATGGTATAATAACTGCAAAGCAGTCACCTGATACTGAGCAGTGCGGCAGATTGCGGCGAATCATAAATTATTTCATTATATTTATATTTGGTGGTTTGTATTATTGCTTTTTAGAGGCACTTTGGAGAGGATATACCCACTGGACTATGGCGGTCACAGGAGGGGCATGCTTTCTTGGGCTATTTATTATCAGCGTGAAAGGAAGGGGACTTCCGCTGCTTCTGCAGTGCCTTACAGGAAGCGTTCTTATTACGGCAATCGAGCTTTGTGCAGGCAGTATAGTCAATTTGATTCTGGGATGGAATGTGTGGGACTATTCTGTGCTGCGGTTTCACTTTATGGGACAGATTTGCCTTGTATATTCAATAATTTGGTTTTTTCTATGTATACCGGGGATCAAGCTTTGCCATGTGCTTTACCAGTTGTTGTTTGATGCGCCGGACAATTTGCATGTAGGAAAGGGGTCAGAAATTCATGAAACACAGATTCGGTAACGGAAAACTAAAAAAAGCCGCTGCTTTTTCAGCGACGGCTGTTTTGGTTATTCTTGCTGCTATATTTGTGTGGGATGCCTGGTTCAGAGATTACACACAGGAGATGTCTGCTGCCTGTGAATTTCATTTTATTGATGTGGGACAGGGCGACAGCACGCTCATTTTAACACAGGATGCCGCAGTGCTGATTGATGCCGGTCCCACAGACGCCGGAGAAGAAACTGTACGATATATCCGCAACTATACGGATTCTATTGATTATATGATTTTGACACATCCCCATGAAGATCATATCGGCGGCGCTGTGAAGATTATAAACAATTTGCAGGTAAAAAATGTTATAATGACAGATGCATCCAATGATGTTGTTACCTTTTCTCGTTTGATTGGTGTGATTGAGGACAGT
>CATLAS010000070.1 GCA_949878535.1 uncultured Eubacteriales bacterium
ACTTCAGACTGCGGCTTTCGGTAGGATGTGTCCAGGCTGCGGCAAGTCGCCGCAGCCTTCACAAAAGCCCCGCAGATGCAAAGCATTTGTGGGGCATATTAAAATGATCGTTTCTTCGATTGGATTAGCAGTTAAATATGCGCCGCGTCCAGCGGCATATATTTAAGTGCTAAACCTCCGGAGAAGCAAACAAACATGGAGGTATAAATATGTTTGAGAAGTACAAAACTTTTGAATTTGAACTGGCCGGCAGACCGCTTGTAGTAGAAACCGGCAAAGTAGCAGGACTTGCAAACGGTTCCTGCATCGTTCGTTACGGCGAAACTGCAGTGCTTGCCTGTGCAACTGCATCTGCACGTCCCAGGGAAGGAATTGATTTCCTGCCCCTGTCTGTTGACTTTGAAGAAAGAATGTATTCCGTGGGTAAAATTCCCGGTGGATTTTTGAAGCGGGAAGGCAGACCCGGTGAAAAAGCAATCCTCACTTCCCGTGTGATTGACCGTTCTATCCGTCCCCTGTTTCCGAAGGATCTGCGCAATGATGTGAACGTAAACCTTACCGTTCTTGCCGTAGATCACGACGCTGCACCGGAAATCGCTGCTATGATCGGCGCATCCATTGCCCTGTCTATTTCTGACATTCCTTGGAACGGTCCGATTGGCGCAGTGTTTGTGGGTATGACACCCGACGGTAAGCTGATGATCAATCCGACCCAGAAGCAAAACGAAACCAGCATTCTGGATCTGACCGTGTCTGCATCCCAGGAAAAGGTTGTTATGATCGAGGCAGGCGCAAAGGAAGTATCCGACGACGATATGTTCAATGCGATTATGCTGGGTCATGCGGTAATCAAGCAGCTGCTTGTATTTATTCGCAACATTGTTTCCGAAGTTGGTAAGGAGAAATTCTCCTATCCGTCCGGCGAACTGGATCATGATATGTTTGACGAAATCTTCGCTTATGTGGAAGAGGACGTAATGCAGGCTCTGGATACAGATGATAAAAACATTCGCGACGAGCGTATGGAACCTGTTCAGGATAAAATCATGGAAGCATTTCTGGAAAAATATCCGGATCTGCCGGTGATCTACCCGGAACTGATTTATAAGATTCAGAAAAAGATTGTCCGTCGCTGGCTGCTGGTAGATAAAAAGCGTGTAGACGGCAGACGTATGGATGAAATCCGTCCTTTGAATGCAGAGGTTGGCCTGTTCAAACGCGTGCACGGCTCCGGTCTGTTCACAAGAGGTCAGACCCAGGTTATGACGATTGCTACCCTTGGACCCATCAGCGATGCGCAGGTTTTGGACGGCATCTGGTCAGAAGATTCCAAACGGTATATGCATCATTATAACTTCCCGGGTTATTCTGTAGGTGAGGCAAAATCCTCCAGAAGCCCTGGACGCCGGGAAATCGGTCATGGAGCATTGGCAGAGCGTTCTCTGGTGCCCGTGCTTCCTTCTGTTGAAGAATTCCCCTATGCGATTCGTTTGGTTTCAGAGGTTGTGTCTTCTAACGGTTCCACTTCCCAGGGATCTGTCTGCGGTTCCACATTGGCACTTATGGACGCCGGCGTGCCGATTACTGCACCGGTTGCAGGTATTTCCTGCGGTCTGATCACAGCAGAAGACAGCGACGACTTTATGACCATGATTGACATTCAGGGGCTGGAAGACTTTTACGGCGATATGGACTTTAAGGTTGCCGGAACACACAAGGGTATCACTTCCATTCAGATGGATATTAAAGTGGACGGTCTTACCCCTGAAATCATTCGGGAAGCGTTCGAAGTGACCCATAAGGGACGCGATTATATCATTGACGAAATTCTTTTGAAGGCGATTCCAGAACCCAGAAAACAGGTTTCTGAGTTTGCACCGAAGATGCTTTCCATGAAGATTCATGTAGACAAAATCCGTGAAGTAATTGGAACCGGCGGCAAAGTAATTCAGAAGATTGTTGCAGATACAGGTGCAAAGATTGACATTGAAGATGATGGCAGCATCTTTATTTCTGCTGTCGATCAGTCCAGCATTGATGCTGCGAAAAAGATCATCGACGGAATTGTGTTCGAACCGGAAGCAGGCGCAATTTACGAGGGCGTTGTTACAAGAATTATTCCAATCGGTGCATTCGTAGAATTTGCACCTGGAAAAGAGGGACTTGTACACATCTCCAAGCTTGACAACAAGCGCACAGAGAAAGTGGAAGACGTTTGCAACGTAGGAGATACAATGCGTGTTAAATTCCTTGGTGTGGATGAACGGGGCAGACTGAATCTCTCCAGAAAAGATGCACTTGATATAGAAGAATAATAACCAATAAACCAGTGTCCCTCTGCTGTAGGCAGAGGGACACAATGATTATAGGGCAGGTATAGAGGATGAATAACCAAGGGAATAACTGGAATGACAACCGGAATGGGGGTGGCTTTTATCCTGAGCAGGAAATCAAACGAACCTACACACCGGAGGAAGCAGGACACGAACGGCAGCGAAAACCGGTAAGTCGGTTCCGGCATAGGCGGCACAGACCGCCGAATCCCGGTGTTGTGCTGATTTTGCTTGTTTTTGCGGTTGTTTTCGGCGTTTGCATTTATATTCTTGTCAGCGGGCGCAGCCGTCCTGCATCGGAGGAGGATTTTCTCCAGTCTGCAGTGAGCACAAATGATAGTGACACGCTCGAATCCGGTGAAAACAGCAGAGAACAAACGCTGACGCTAACGGAGGATCAGGTGCATACAGGTGATCTGATATTGGTAAATTATGCGTATCCATATACATTTCCGACAGATGCGGAAGCAGAAATTACGTCTGTTTCTACATTCAAAAACGATAAATACTATATCCGGGATAATACATCCAAGCTGCGCAAAAGCACCATTGAAAAATTTAATATTTTGACGGAAGCATACTATGCTGCTACAGGATTTTCCAGCATGCAGGTGAACAGCGGATACCGCAGCTATCAGGATCAGGTGGATTTGTATGCCAGCTATGTTTCCTCAAACGGTGAGGAATATGCCAAAGCGTATGTCGCAAATCCCGGATACAGCGAACATCATACCGGTCTTGCAATGGATTTAAATGTGTATGTCAAAGGCGAAGGGATATACTATGTAGAAAGCTATGATAAATGTGCATGGTATCGGGAGAATTGCGAGGAATATGGATTTATTCTCCGGTATCCGTCAGAAAAAGTATATATCACCGGCATAAACTATGAATCCTGGCATTACCGATATGTGGGCACGCCCCATTCTCTGATTATGGAGGAAAGGGATCTTTGCCTGGAGGAGTACATTGACTTTTTGAAATCTTATACTTACGACGGAACGCGCCTTCTCTATAATACGGAAACAGGTACTTCCAGTCCGCTGGAGACTGGCGAACCCTATGAAAAGGGAATCCTGATTTATTATGTGCAGGCGCAGCCGGGTGAAACCAAGTGTATGGTTCCCTCTGACTGTACGTACACTGTTTCCGGAAACAATGTGGATGGTTTTATTATAACTGCAGAGAAAAAGGCGTCCTGAGTTGGTTGTTTACCTGATTTTCCGGTTGTTTTCAAGTATTTTTCCTGTTGCCTTCAAAAAACCATCACATTTGGGAAATATAATATCAACATCAAGAAGAATACAGACAGTATTTGCCGGAAAGGTATGGTAATAAAGATGGATGAATACAAAAACGATAATATGAACCCTGTATCAGGCAGTAGCGGCAGCAGTGAAATACCGAATGTGAATCCCCAGCCGGAGCCCGGTCATTCTGATCCTTTGCGTCAGAATGAAAGTCCAGAAAACCGTTCGCCAGAAAGCGTGCGTCAAGAGCCTTCCTCTTGGAATCATTGGCCAAATCCGGATCCCAAGCCAATGCAGAATGTGCAAAGCGAGGAAGTGCAAAGCCCCAATGCAGCAGACAGCGATTCTGCACGCCGTTCGGAATATACCCAGTATACATCACTGAACGGTTTGCAGGATCAGAACAAGGGCACATTTAATCCGGCGTTTATACAGAAAAGCGAGTCTGGAGAATATCGGTATCGTCCGCCATATGCGGCGCCGGAATTTGGCGGAAACGATTCAAAACGCAGAAAAGAGAAGCAGCGGAAAAAGAAATCCGGCGGCGGTATTGCTTTAATTGTAGCAGCAGGTTTGTTGCTTTCCTTTGGAACCGGACTTGGCGGTGCATATTTTGGAATTTCTCTTGCCGAAGGAGCAGGCAGTTCCGGAAACGACCCGCTGGTGATTCATAAAACTGCAGTTATAGCTGATGCCGACGGGAATGAGATCAAAGGCGCGCTGACCCAGGATCAGGTATATGATATTGTACAAAACAGCGTAGTGGAAATCACAACGGATTTTCTCACATCTTATGGAAACTTTCAATATGTAAACAGCGGTGCAGGCAGTGGTGTGATTATCAGCGAGGACGGATACATCGTAACTAATAACCATGTTATTACATCGGATAATAAAGTTGCGGATACAGTTAAGGTGCGGCTGACGAACGGCACGGAATATGAAGCAAAGGTAATCGGCAGAGACGAGGATTCCGATGTGGCGCTTTTGAAAATTGAAGCGGAGGATTTGACCTATGCAGTTTTCGGAGATAGCGAAACGCTGAAGGTTGGCGAACAGGTAATGGCTGTGGGAAATCCTCTGGGACAGCTTGGCGGAACGGCAACCAGCGGTATCGTGTCTGCTACGGACAGAGAAATTACCGTGGATAATACGGTGATGACACTGATCCAGATTGACGCGGCGATCAATCCCGGTAACTCCGGTGGCGGGCTGTTCAATATGAAAGGCGAGCTTGTTGGGATTGTCAATGCAAAATCTACCGGCACGGAGATTGAAGGACTGGGATTTGCTATCCCGATCAATGATGCATCTCATGTAATCGAGGAACTGAAAACCAACGGCTATGTAACAGGAAAGAGTTTTGTCGGCGTCAGCCTGTTTGATGCAACGGATTCCTACACGGCATATCGCTACTTCCGTTCTCAGGCAACTGGCGTATATGTAATGAAGGTTGTAGAGGGATACAACGATGCTGTTTTACAGGTTGGCGACCGTGTGATTGCTGTAGACGGATCGGAAATTACCTCTGCAAGCGATGTGGAAGACATTATTACGGAGCACGAAGTTGGAGATGTGCTTACCTTCACCATCTACCGGGGCGGTCAGATGATGGAGGTGCAAGTCACCTGCTATGAGTATACCCCTGACACGGATGTAACATTTACAAGATAAGCGCTTTGCAGCAAAGTCTTGCGGGTCAGAGTGATTGTCTAAAGAAAGCCCAGCTGCATCTGTATTCACACAATTGCAGCTGGGCTTTATACTTTGTATTGATGCAATAGGTGCGTTTTTAATTGAAACGTTTATATATTGTTATAGGCTTTTCAGGGAATATAAATGCAACAAGAAGGCATTAAACTGTTTGGAAAATGCGCCTGCTTAAATAAGGCTGCACGGCGGAAAAGATTTCCTATTGACATGGGGAAAATTTGGTGTTATACTAAACTATAAGCATAATGAAAGGCTATGAAGAGACGAGTAACCGGAGTTTGCAGGTATAGAGAGCCGCGGAGGGTGGAAACGCGGTGCGAATGCTGCGGTGAAGAACAGCTTGGAGCCTCCGTCTGAAAGCAGTAGTGTAAGTAGGCGCGGACGTGTGCGGCACGTTACAGCCGCAGGATATACACGTATCTTTAAAGGCGGATCTTCGGATCTATTTGGGTGGTACCGCGGAGGAATGCAGTCCTTCGTCCCTGTTTGGCAGGGGCGAAGGACTTTTTTGTGCTTATATAGGCAGGTTCAGCAAATCAAAGTTTGATGTAAACAATCCCACCGTCACGATCGCTGCGCTTGGGCGATCTACCTTCCTTTACACAAGGAAGGCTTAGCGTGTGGGTTAGGTTTCTCCAGCAAAAG
>CATLAS010000071.1 GCA_949878535.1 uncultured Eubacteriales bacterium
GGAGATATTAACAGATTATACTTTTCCGTATCCTTAAAAATGTTTACAAACACTGCGTCGCCCGGCTGATAACAACCGTAGCACACAACGGGGTCTTCCGCATCTCCGAAAACAAACGGAATTTCTTTAATCTCCGGTTTATCGGCAGACAAAGCCATATTGAATTCGCCCATATGTGATAGGAACAACGAACCGCCCTTCCAATCTGGACAAAAGATTTCTACAAAGGAAACATCGCCAAACCCACGCATCAATGCACCGGTCAGCGCCGCAGTGAGCACATCTCCTTCGCCGGCATATCCGATCCCCCGCGCCATAGCTTTACATGCCTCCATAAAAGGCATCACAGTCAGTCCGTTTTCCGGACGGATTTCGCGGAAGTTCACAGTAAATGCATCCAGTTTTTCCTGCTCCAGCCATTTACGTACTGCAAGACAGTTTTTCACCGTTTTTGCATGGGTCTCACGGGAAAACGGCGTCAGAACCTGACATGTATCCAAATCCCGGTCAATTTCTGTGCTGATTTCTTCTTCCGTCACTGCATCGGCAAATGCAGAAAGTTCATTGCCCTTTGCATATACAGCAGTAACACCGAATCGTTTCAACAGTTCCTCATCGGAAATCAGAAAATCGCCCATTCCGTCAAAGCTTCCGCCGATTGTACCCACGCGGGAGCCTGCAAGACTGTTCGCGCCGGCAGCAATCCGTGCCAGCCGACCCGCCCGTTGTACTACATCAGACTGGGGATAAGGACCTGCGGCAATGGCATATGCTTTTCCGTGTCTGCGGAGCATGTTGGTCATATCCATTACGCCGTGGATTCCGTGATTGATGTTGATTTCATCCGGAGACTGAGATGGACTAAAATCAAAAGTCTCCGTAGTATCCAGCACCACGATTGGCAGCTTCGTTTGAGACAATGCCTCGATGGATTCGAGAGAAGGAGAATATGCCGCGTGCCATGTAACGATACAATCCACGTCATTTTCTTCAAACATAGCAATTGCCGCTGCAAACTCTTCTTTCACCCGACAAAAGGAAGTGCGCAGAACGCTGAATCCGTCTTCTTCAAAAGCTGCCGCCAGCTTTTCATAAAAAGGTTCTAATCTTTCCCGTATGGTTAAGCCGCAGTCGTCGTACAGCTTAATATACAAAGGAAGAAATCCGATTTTACATGTATTCATATGCTATTCCTTATATTAAAAGTCTACGCGGAACAATCTTGCAGCGTTGCCGCACAAAATATCCTGCACATCCGCCTTACTGAGTCCAAGTTCCTCTGCGCACCGTTTAAATGCACGCAATTCTTCATACATAAATGTAGTCATTTGCTCTGTGTCGTCTGTCTCACGCATATTGGGATCCGCGGAAACATCTCCATATGCACCTCTCGGTACAACGTTCACATACCGATCTTCCTCGCAAATCCGGTACATACGCATCTTTGTAATCGGCATATCGGAACCGAACATGATCCGTTTTGTACCTACTGCTTCAATGCATTTTACCATTGCAAGGGTTAGCGTATTCGCTGTGAAATCAAAGAGCATATTTTTCGTATTCTTCAAAATGGAAAAGGCATCTCCAATATCAGCCGGAACATACGCCCGTCCGATATGTGCAATAATTACCTTTGCGCCGGGATACTTCTCCTCAATCTCCATCATCTGCGCCAGGTTCACTGGATCCCGCAGACGGAGAGACCGGGGAATGTGAAGCATTATAATACCGCCCAGTTCATCCATCACCTGAAGATGCGAATGGGGAAGAAAATCAAAAATTCGAACTTCCCCAGCCGGAATATAGGAAGGAGAATTGTTCAAATACGGCTTGATCCCGCAAAAACCGTTTTTCATTGCTGCACGGATATCCTCGGGACTTGTATCCCAGTTGGTACAATACAATGCAGGAAGATTTCTGTCTTTCGCACAGGAAAGCACATAGGGATTTACTTCATCCAACTTGCACGTGGGCATGCCCATAATGACAGCTTTGACATTTTTCCCGGGGAACATCTGCAAAAAAGATTGTTCCATGTCCTCGATTGTCAAATCCGGGGCAACCATATGGGGCCAGTTTACGCAACCTTTTCTGTTTTCCGGACGTACCCGCTGCATTTCTTCCTTGTAGATATGTACATGGGCATCCAATATGTTGTCCGGCAAAAAGTCAGCCAACTCTTCTTCATAAACTTTTCGATCATAATCTGTGACTGTAACACCGAACATCGAAACTACTCCTGACTATCAATTTACATTATAAAATATAGCACATTCCACTATATTTGTCAACAAAAAAAGCGCTCTGCTTGCATATATTTACTCGTTGTTCAAAAAGTTTTAACATGCATGACGGACTAATTTCACAGTTAAAGAATTAAGCATCTCCATTTTCTTCCTGTGCTGGAGGAAGTGCTGCCGCATCCGGTTCCTCCAGCGTGGGAATAAAACGGCGTGCAAATTTACCTTTTCCTCTTGACTTCACATAGAAAAATCCGATTACAGAAAACACAACTGCCCCAATAAAGTTCACAATCAAATCTTTCATAGTATCAATAATTCCCACATCCAGATATCCATGGATGCCAAAATCCGCAAGACTGTATTGAGTACCATCCGCCGTAATAATCACTGTATCCACAATATCCCGGATTGCAGGCGGAACAGACCCATCCGCTCCAACAAACATAGCGGAGGAAACAGAGTTCACAACAAAATCTTTCTGCATATCCAGCAGGAATACCTGATCCATAAAAAATTCAAAAAATTCCCAGATTACGCCAACCGTCATAGAAAAGCAAAAAGCAACTACCGCCAAAAACAGAGGCGACAGCTGAAACTTGAATCTTGCAGAACGATTGAGCACATCCACCAAAGCGAACCCGATTGCCGCACAAAGGAATCCATTGATCGTATGCAGCATGGTATCCCAGAAAGAAAAGCGCAAATAAAAGCCGGAAATTTCTCCGAGAATTTCCGCTGCAAAAATAAACAGCAGTACGATAATTTCCAGTGTTTCAGGCAAGCGAATTCCAAAGTTTTCCGAAACAAAAGAGGGGAGCAGAAACAGGACGAGAGACAAAAGACACAAAAAGAAGTTTTCGTACTTCCCTGTCACCAGCGAAACGACTGCTACTCCTATAACCAAAAGACGCAGTACTAAATATACCACAAAGGTCATTTTGTGTTTTTTGATGTGTGTCTTTAAATCCCGTCTTTTATTTTTTCTGTTGGCTTTTTTATCCATAATCTCTCCTGTAGTAGATTTTGTTATCAGAGTATAAGCTTCACCCCAAGCTAAGCCTCCCCCAGCAAAAGGAGGTAGCACACCCAAGCGCAGCGATGCTGACGGAGGGATTGTTTTGCTTTCATTTTGTAGTTTCTGCAAATCGACAGTTTCACTTGCACAATCCCTCCGTCTTCGCTATGCGGAGCCAGCTCCCTTTGCTGGTGGAGACCACCATCTTCCCGCGCCGCCCCTGTGCAAGGGGAGGTGGGTTTTGCAAAGCAAAACCCGGAGGGGTTGTAGTATGTACTGTCGATTTGCAGATTAACTAAAATGATAGTATTACAATCCCTCAGTCTCCGCTACGCGGAGCCAGCCCCCCCTTTGTGGGGGGAGTCTAATAAAATTTTGCGCTTTGCGGCAGACTCCTTTGCAGGGCGAGCCTTTTAAGCATGGCTTCTATTTAGAACTGTTCAGCAGGTTCTCAAATAAAAGCCTTTTTAGTATATATGCTTTTATAATAAATTAAATTCCGCATAAATGCAACAATTTCTGCAGATTTTTACAGAAAAGCACCGAATTTTATTCGGTGCTTTTCTAATTTTGCGTTACTCCTTACATATCCAGCGCATATTTCACTTTAAAATAATCAAAATAGTCGTTATATTCCTTCATCTCTCCGCCTTTTACATTACGCAGATATTCATGCACATCCATTTCATCCCGTGCAATTTCCAGTATACATGCCGCAATATTGGAACAATGGTCAGATACACGTTCAAGATTGGTCAGAATATCCGTCAGAACAAATCCCAATTCAATGGTGCATTCCTGCTTGCGCAGTCGCCGGATATGCTGCTTTTTTAACACGTCCCGCAGATAGTCCACAACCTGTTCCAAAGGCTCTACCATCACGGCACTGTCCAGATCATCTCTTTCAAAGGAAGCAAGCGCCAAATCCAGAATTTCCAGCACAGCATCTATCAGCACGGTCAGTTCTTTCTTTGCCTGACCGGAAAATTCCAATTTTTTATCGTGAATTTCCTCCGCACTGTTTACAACATTGATTGCATGGTCGGATATCCGTTCAAAGTCACCGATAACATGCAAAAGCTTATTCGCTTCTGCACTGTCCGATTCTGACATATCGTGGGCAGATAACTTCACCAAATATGAACTGAGCTTATCCTCGTATACGTCTACTTCATCTTCCAGCTCCCGGACATGCATTGCAGCCTTTTCATTATAGTTTCCCAAAAGAGCTGTCGCTTCCTTAATGGATCTGACTGCGGTTTTCGCCATGGAAACCGCCACTTCCCTGCACCGGACAATCGCAACGGAAGGAGTAGCCAAAAGTCTTTCATCCAATAACTGTGTTTCTTCGTTTTTCTTGGAATCCGGAACAATCACACAGGACAGCTTCTCCAACTGCTTGGTAAAGGGCATCAAAATCAGCAATGCAATCAGCTTGAACACAGTGTGCACAATCGCAACGCCTACCGGAGACGCGATCTTGTCGCCCAACGGATCCTGCAGCAGCCAGCTTACCAAATAATATAACGGCAAAAGAACCAGCGTTGCAATCACATTAAAAGACAAATGAATCACTGCGGCACGCTTTGCATTTTTGGATGCACCTATGGATGAAATCAATGCAGATACACAGGTACCGATATTCTGACCCATGATAATCGGTACTGCCGTAGCATAGGTTACACTTCCCGTAGCGGTCAGCGCCTGCAAGATACCTACCGAAGCAGATGAGGACTGAATAATCGCTGTAAAAACAGTACCCACGATTACGCCCAGAACAGGATTGGAGAAAAGCACCAGAATCCGGGTAAATTCCGGAACATCCTTCAGCCCGGAAACCGCACCGGACATCGCTTCCATACCAAACATCAGAATGGCAAATCCCATGAGAATCACGCCGGTGTCCCTGCGCTTCGCACTCTTCTGGAACATGTACAAAACAACGCCGATCATCGCAACAATTGGCACAAAAGACGCCGGTTTCAATAGCTGAATGAAGAAATTGTCTCCCTGAATTCCCGTAAGGCTAAGAATCCAGGAGGTCATGGATGTGCCCAGATTGGCACCCATAATCACTCCTACTGCCTGTCGAAGCGTCATAACGCCTGAGTTCACAAAGCCAACCACCATAACTGTTGTGGCGGAAGACGACTGAATCACTACAGTCACACCAAGGCCAAGCAAAAAGCCTTTAAACGGATTGGAAGTAATATTCGCCAAAAAGGTTTTGAGCTGATTTCCCGCACGTTTCTCCAGAGCGGATCCCATCAGATTCATACCAAATAAAAACAGGGCAAGTCCGCCCATCAGCGAAAGTACATCAAACAAATTCATGCTTTGTTCTGCCTTTCATGATTTTACATTATTTTTTGTGGGTTTCAGTCACATTTTCTGCATTTTATATTAGCATACCGGTTCCACGTTAAATGTAAAATCGTGCTTTTGTTAAATCTATGTTAAATATGTCATAATTTATTCACAAAA